>CANGMW010000215.1 GCA_947454695.1 Comamonadaceae bacterium
CCTGCAGACGTTGCACGGCCAAGGCGGGCTGACGGGCGATGTTGTCCTTGTACTGCGGAAAGCCCCAGCAGGTGGGCGTGCCCGGCAGATCGAAGGACTCCTTGACGGTCATGGGCAGGCCGTGCAACGGGCCCCAGTACTCACCACGCCGCCAGGCTGCATCGGCCTGGCGTGCACGCTGGCGGGCGGTGTCGAAATCGCGCACCACCACGGCGTTGATGGCCGGGTCCAGTTGCTGCACACGCTGGATGTGATGCTCCAGCAATTTAAGGCTGGAGATCTCACCGGCCCGTAAGCGCGCAAGCAGGTCGGTGGCCGTGGGCCAGGAGGGGATCACTCGAGGTCCCTCAAAACCCAAGGGCCTGGCCAAGGCGCGTCATCATTGCGGTTGCAAATTGATCGACTTGGCGATGGCTTGGTAACGTGCGGTTTCGCTGTTGTAGACGCGGGCCAGATCTTCGGGGCTCATGGGCTTGGCCACGGTGTTGCCGGTGGCTTCGTAGGCTTTGCGGATGTCGGCGTTTTGCAAAGCTTCGTAGATGGCTTTGTTCAGTCGCGCAGTCACGTCAGCGGGCGTGTTCTTGGGCACCTCGATGCCGGCCCACAGGTCGAATTCAAAACCTTCCAGACCTTTTTGGGCTGCCAATGGCGCGATGTTTGGAAAGCGTGGGTGCGCCGTTTTGGTGGTCAAGCCCAGGGCTTTGACTTTGCCTTCGGTGATCATGGCGGGCGTGCTGCCCGCCAGTGGGATGAAGACCATGTCGATCTGCCCGCCCATCAGGTCGGTCATGAGGGGGGCCGCGCCCTTGTAGGGCACATGCAGCATCTTGGTGCCGGTTTGCTGGGCGAATTTTTCGCCGATCAGGTGGTACAGCGAGCCGGGGCCCACGCTGCCATAGGACAGCTCCTTGGCACCCGGTTTTTTGGCCATGGCGATGAGCTCTTCCACATTGTTGGCGGGCAGGTCTTTACGGGTGATCAGCACCATGGTGGTGGTTACCAATTGGGCCACCAGCTTCATGTCATCGGGTTTGAACTTCACGGCCGACATGGCCAAAGGGGCCAGCACCAGCTCCATGGGGGTGCCCAGGGTCATGTTGTAACCATCGGCGGGGGCGGTCAGAACTTTTTGAATGCCGATCGCACCGCCCACGCCGCCGATGTTTTCAATGATCACCGGCTGGCCCAGCAAGCGGTTCAGTTCGGGCTGGAGTTGGCGCGCCACAAAGTCAGATGGACCGCCTGCAGGGTAGGGGACCACCAGGTTGACCGCCTTGCTGGGGAAGGTCTGCGCTGATGCTTGAAGCACGGCTGCGCTGCACAGCAAGCCGAAAAGTGATCGCTTGAGCCATTGAGAGGTTTTCATTTTTGTCTTCCTTGTGGGGTGATCTGGGGCGCACGCCAAGGGTTCGCCAAAGCCAAGTCTGAACCCGCAGGGGGGCGCAACGCTATCGAAAAGTGGCAAACCAGCTCCGGGGTTTACCCGGTGCGGTTTAACCCTGCCGCTGGTGCAAGGTGCTGGAAGGCAATTCCCCAAACAGGCGTTTGTAGTCTTGTGAAAACTGGCTCAGGTGCCAAAAGCCCCAATGCGAGGCGATGTCTTGGATGGTCACCCCCGGCGCCGCTTGCCGCAAAGCCCGCCGCACACTGTTCAGGCGCAGGGACCTCAGGTATTTGACGGGCGTGGTGCCCAGCACGTCCTGAAAGCAGTAATTGAGCTTGCGTCGGCTCGTGCCCACACGGCTGCACACCTCCAGAATGGACAGGGGCTCGTCGGCATGGCCCAGCATCAGCTCGCAGGCGCGGTCCACCAGTTTCTTGCGCCGCTCCAGGGTGGGCAGCTCGGAGGTGTCCACTTGGGCGGGCAGGGCTTCGAGCCATTCCATCAGGATCTCGTCGCGCAGCTGGCGCAGCGCCTGCTCGTCGTGCTGGCGCTGGGCCAAGGCGCTGGCCTGGTCGAGCAAAGTCAGTTGCAGGTCCCGCAGGTTTTGTGCCTTGACGTCGGTGGTTTGCAGCACCAGCTGCTTTTCAAGCCAATGCGCCAAGGGTTTTTGGTACATGCGCTCCCACAGCGGGTTGAGCAAGCTGCGGTTGACGACCACGGCGATCAGGGTGAAGTGGGGCGGGGTGGTCAGGTCCACCTCGTCGCCCTTGCCGCACATGATGGCGTGGGCTGGCACCCTTTGGCCGTTGAAAAACAGATCGGGGGAGTCCTGCAGTGCCATGGCAAAGCCGTACACGCTGTCGTCGAGCCGACCCCGCTGGCGCAAGGCGATGCTGGTGTCCTCGCGCAGCAGCGTCACCTCGGGCAGCTGCACCTGTTGGATACGGCCCTTGAACTGGCCAGGCGAGAGCTGTTCGTACTGCAGCGCCCAGCCCTGCTGGGCCAAGGCGTGCTGGTCCATGTCCTGGGTGTCCAGCACCTGGACCCAGGGCGAATCGGGGGCGTGATGGGAGGCAGGGGTGCTCATCAAAGGCAAAAAACGCGGCGCAAATACATGCCCTTGAGTGTGCCTGCTTCCAAAGTGCGGGCTTTTTCGTGAAAACCCGGGGTGTGCGGTGCCCAAACTTGATAGTGCTAGGCGCGCCTTGTGCATAGCATGGGCAACAGATTGAAAGACACCGGATGAACCTGCCGAACCTGCATATCGCCGTTTTGCTGACCAACGACGACAGCTCGCCGTTTGCCGCGCATTTCCCGAACGACGGCCAAAAGGTCGTGCAGCTGCTGCAGCCCCTGCGGCCAAACTGGGCTTTTGAAGTGCTACCGGTCAAGGACGGTGTGCTGCCCAGTGGCCCGCAGGCTTTTGATGGTTACGTCATCACCGGCAGTCCGGCTTCGGTCAACGATGACAGCCTGCCCTGGGTGGGGTCGTTGCTGGAGTTCATCCGCGCCGTCGATGCGGCCCGCCAGCCGCTGATCGGCCTGTGCTTTGGCCACCAGGCGGTGGCCCGGGCGCTGGGCGGGCAGGTGGCGCGCAACGCGGCGGGCTGGGGCTTGGGCACCGCCCCAACGCACTGGCAGCAAGCACGCCCCTGGATGCAGCCCTTTCACAGCACCACCACCTTGATGGCGGCCCACAACGAACAGGTCACCCGCATGCCCGAGGGAGCTGAGTGCCTGGGTGGCAGCGATTTTTGCCCCATCGGCTCGATGCAGGTCGGCCAGCACATCTGGACCACCCAGTACCACCCCGAAATGCCGTTGGTGTTCATGCAGGCGCTGCTGGGCTACCTGGCCGACAAGCTCGACAACGACACCCTGGCCCGCGCCCACGCCAGCCTGCAGCAGGCCGCCGATGTGCCGCTGTTTGGCCAGTGGATGGCGCAATTCATTGAACACGCAAGGAACACCCGCACATGACCGTCTGGCACCCCACCGACGATGGCCACGCCGACTTGGCGGACCACGACAGCTATGTGAACGGCACGCCGCACAACACCTTCCAGCGCTTGCGTGACGAGGACCCGATGGCCTGGTGCGATTGGTCCGAGGGCAAGGGCTTTTGGTCGGTCACGCGGCATGCCGACATCTTGGAGCTCAACCGCAACCACCAGCGCCTGTCTTCGGCGCAGGGCATCCGCATGGAGGACCAGACGCACGAGGAGTACATGGCGCGGCGCACCTTCCAGGAGACCGACCCGCCCGAGCACACCCGCACCCGCATGCTGGTGGCCAAGGCTTTTTCCAAGCCCATGATGGCGCTCTACGAAGAGCAGATCCGTGAACTTTGTGTGGGCATCCTCGACCAGGCCTTCGCGCTGGGCGAGTTCGACGCCACCCAGCAGATCGCCCGCCAGCTGCCCATGCGCATGCTCGGGCGCATCGCGGGCCTGCCCGAGGAGGACCTGGACTGGCTGGTGGACAAGGGCGACGCGCTCATGGCCAACACGGACAGCGACTTCACCAGCCATGTGGTCGACAAAATGGACACCGAGGCCTACCGCTTCATGCCATTTCGCTCGCCCGCCGGGGCCGACCTGTACGACTACGCGGCCAAGCTGATGGACCGCAAGCGCGATGCGGGCGACACCAGCGGCGTGCTGCACCTGATCACCCAGCCCGATGCGCAGGGCAATGTGATCAGCGACACCGAATTTCGCAACTTCTTTTGCCTGCTGGTGGCGGCGGGCAACGACACCACACGGTATTCGATTGCGGCGGCTTTGCACGCGCTGGCCAACCAGCCGGGTCTGATGCAGCAACTCAAGGCGGTGCAGGGCGAGGCCGCCTGGGAAGGCGTGGCCGACGAGTTCATCCGCTGGGCTTCGCCCGCCACGCATTTCCGCCGCACCGCGACCGAGGACTTCGAGTACCACGGCAAACAAGTCAGGGCGGGCGACAAGGTGCTGCTCTGGTTCATCTCAGGCAACCGCGACGAGCGGGCTTTTGACCGGCCGTTCACGGTCGATCTGAGCCGGGGTGTGAACCGCCACCTGTCGTTTGGGCAGGGCGGGGCGCACGCCTGTCTGGGCATGTGGCTGGCGCGGCTGGAGTTGCGGGTGTTGCTGCAAGAGCTGATCAAGCGCGTCGACCGCATCGAGCAAACCGGCGAACACGCTTTTTTGCGCTCGAATTTTGTTTGTGGCATCAAACG
>CANGMW010000216.1 GCA_947454695.1 Comamonadaceae bacterium
CCTGCAAGATGCCCAGGCAAGCGCCCAAGGCTTTGAGCAAGCCGGCAAGCTGCGGGCTGCTGGTTTTGTTCACCTCGGTGGCCAGGTCAAACAACACCGCCACGGCTTCGGGCGTGCCGAAGTCTTCATCCATAGCGCTCTTGAAGCGCTGGGCCAAGGGGTGTGCCCAGTCGATCGTCACAGCAGCAGGCTCGACCGACTGCAGCGCGGTGTACAGGCGCTTGAGCGCGCCGCGGGCGTCGTCCAGGTGCGCGTCGCTGTAATTGAGGGCGCTGCGGTAATGGGCCCGCAGAATGAAGAAGCGCACGGTTTCCGCATCGTATTGCGCCAGGATCTCGCGGATGGTGAAGAAGTTGCCCAAGGACTTGGACATTTTTTCGTTGTCCACCCGCACAAAGCCGTTGTGCATCCAGACATTGGCCAGCGGCTTGCCGGTGGCGCCTTCGCTTTGAGCGATCTCATTCTCGTGGTGCGGGAACTGCAAGTCCGCCCCGCCGCCATGGATGTCAAAGGTCTCACCCAGCATCTCGCAGCTCATGGCCGAGCATTCAATATGCCAACCCGGACGGCCCTCGCCAAAGGGGCTGGCCCATTTGGCATCGGCGGGTTCGGAGGGTTTGGCGGATTTCCACAGCACAAAGTCCAGCGGATCCTGCTTGTCGCCCAAGACGGCCACACGCTCGCCGGCGCGCAATTCGTCCAGCGATTTGCCGGACAACTTGCCGTAGCCGGGGAATTTGCGCACCGCAAAGTTCATGTCGCCGGAGGCGCTGGGATAGGCCAGGCCTTTTTTCTCCAGCGCGCCGATGAGGGACAGCATCTGCGGCACGTAGTCGGTGGCGCGGGGCTCATGGGTGGGGCGCTCGATGCCCAGGGCATCCGCGTCTTGATGCAGCGCCTCGACCATGCGGTCGGTGAGGTGGCGGATGGTTTCGCCGTTCTCCAGGGCCCGCTTGATGATCTTGTCGTCAATGTCGGTGACGTTGCGCACATAAGTCACGCGCAGCCCGCTGACCTTGAGCCAGCGCTGCACCAGATCAAAAGCCACCATGGCGCGCGCATGCCCCAAATGACACAGGTCGTAGACCGTCATGCCGCACACATACATGCGGACGTGACCGGGCTCCAACGGGACAAAAGGTTCCAAGGCACGCGACAGCGTGTTGTAGATGCGCAAACTCATGAGTGACTGAACGAGGGGAATTGCTGTCGGTGATCTGACAAAAATAGTTAGCGAGATACAATCGCGCACACAGTATAAAGCCCCGATTTCCAGCTCTGCATGGCGTTTTCCCATGCTTGGCCACCTAGCAAGCCTTAAAACCCATGCGTCTGAATCTGTCAACATTTTTGTTTTTGTCTGCTTTGCTGGGCGGTGCTGCAGCTTGGGCAGATGACACCAGCGACATCAACCAACTGCTGCGCGCCGGCAAGTTAGGCGAGGCGCAGGCGCGAATTGACAAGGCCATGTCCGAACGCCCCAAAGACGTGCAGCTGCGTTTCCTCAAAGGGGTGGTCCAGCGCGAAGCTGGTCGCACCTACGAGGCCATCGCGACGTTCACCAAGATCACCGAAGACCACCCGGAGCTGCCCGAGCCCTACAACAATCTGGCGGTGATTTATGCCAGCCAGAACCAATGGGACAAGGCCCGTTCAGCCTTGGAGATGGCGCTGCGAACCAACCCCAGTTACGCCACCGCCCACGAGAATTTGGCTGATGTCTATGCCAAGTTGGCCAGCCAGGCCTACAGCAAAGCCCTGCAAATGGATGACAAGGCCGCCGCCGCGCCGGCCAAGCTGGCATTGATTGGTGAAGTCCACGCACCCGGCACCGTCAACGCAAGCAGCACAAAGGCGATAGCGCAAGCGGCCAAACCAGGCGCGGCACCGAGTGCCGCCACACCTGCGCCCGTCGTGGTGGCCGCTCAGGCGGCCCCTGCGCCTATTTCTGCTGCTCCCGCTGCGCCTGCTGCACCTGTTTCGGCTGCTAAACCCACCGAAACGCCTGCGGCCACCCCCGCCGCCAAAGCGACGACGCCAACGGCTGCAGCTTCTGCAACGGCTGCCACGTCGCCAGCGCACGTACCTGCAACCCCCTCCGTGGCCAAGACAAGTCCTGAGCCGGCTGCAGCGAGCGCCTCATTGGCAGACAACAAACTCAATCCGAAGGATGTGGAAGCGGCCGTCGCGGCTTGGGCGCGCGCCTGGGCCAGCAAAAACATGAGCGCTTATTTGTCAGCCTACGGCGCGGACTTCAAGCCCGCCAGTGGTCAGACACGCAGCGCCTGGGAGCAAGAACGGCGCTTGAAGATCACGTCTAAGAATGCCATCAGCCTCAAACTCAACAACCTGTCGGTCACAGTGACCGCAGACCGCGCAGTCGCCAAATTTCAGCAAGAGTACAAAGCCGACGCCCTGGCCGTCACGAGCCGTAAAACTTTGGAACTCACCAAAGTGTCGGGGCGCTGGCTGATCAGCAAAGAAGCCACGGGCTCTTAAGCCCTTGGCCCACACCTCACTTTTTCGAACACGTTCGAGCTACGACATGAAATTTGGTTTGACCGCACGTTGCTTGTTGACCCTGGTCTGCACGGGATGGTTCACCCACGCCGCATGGTCGGCCACGCCGCAGCCAGTTAGCCTGACTCAAGCGGGCAAAGTCAATGCGCCCAAAGCAACGCCCGAGGCACGGCTGATTGAAATTTACAAGCTCATCGGAATCGGACAGAGTAAAGAAGCCCGACTCAAGGCCGAACAACTGGTTAAAGACCAACCCAACTTTCAACTGGCGCACTTGGTCTACGGCGATTTGCTCAGCCTGCAGGCGCGCCCGATCAGCCGCTTGGGCGATGTGCAGGGCAATCTCAGCGAGGAAGCCGCCACAGCGCTCGAAGAGCTGCACCAGGAGTCGCACAAACGTTTGCAGGCCATGCGCGAGCGCCCGCCAGTTGGCACGATTCCTTCGCAGTTTTTGGCCTTGTCGCCACGCAACAAGCACGCGATTGCGGTGGATGCGGCCCGCTCCCGTTTGTATTTGTTTGAAAACACCGACGCCGGCTTGAAGCTGATCAACGACTTCTATATTTCGGTGGGCAAATCAGGCGTTGAAAAAGCAGTTGAAGGCGATTTGCGCACGCCCTTGGGTGTGTATTTCATCGTCAGCAACTTGGATCCGAAAAGTCTGCGCAATTTCTACGGTACCGGCGCCCTGCCCATCAACTACCCCAATGTGCTGGACAACAAGCGCGGTAAAACCGGGCGCGGCATTTGGCTGCACGGCACGCCACCCGCACAATTTTCGCGCCCGCCCTTAGCCACCGACGGCTGCGTGGTGATGGCCAACCCCGACTTGAACCAGATCATCCGGACCGTGGAAATTCGCACCACGCCGGTGGTGATCACCCCCAAGATCGAGTGGGTGCCACCGCACAAACTCCGGGCGGATGTCAAACCGTTTGAAGACGCCCTCGCCGCTTGGCGACACACCAAGTCCAGCGGCAATGTCGATGCGCTGCTGCGGTTTTACACGCCCGACTTCAACAGCAACGGCAAGACCCTCGCCGACTGGACGCCCGCGCTTCGCACCGAACTGGCACAAGCCAAAGGGCGCCCCATTGAGCTCAAAGATTTGTCTTTCCTGCGCTGGAAAGACGCCGCCGACACGATGGTGGTGACGTTTGGTGAAGTGGCTTCGGGCCAGCAAACCGGCCCGGTCAAGCGCCAGTATTGGATCCGCCAAGGCCGCGACTGGAAAATTTTCTACGAAGGAATCATCGGATGATCCACGCCATCTTCAACACCACGCGCCGAACCTTGCTCAGCGCCAGCGTCCTGTTGGCCGGTTTGGGGCTGAGTTTGCACGTCGCGGCTCAAACGGCGCCGCGCGTCAAATTCAGCACCAGCGCGGGCGAGTTTGTTTTGGAGGTCTACCCGGACAAAGCGCCCAAAACGGTGGAAAACTTTTTACAGTATGTGAAAGACAAGCACTACGACGGCACGATTTTTCACCGCGTCATTGCCAACTTCATGGTGCAAGGCGGGGGCTACGACGCCAGCTACAAAGAAAAGCCCACACGCAGCCCGATTGAGCATGAAGGGCGCGAGGCCCTCGCCAAAGGCGGCCCGCGCAATGTGGAGGGCACGGTGGCTATGGCGCGCACCAACAACCCGAACTCTGCAACTTCCCAGTTTTTCATCAACGTGAAGAACAACGCCTTTTTAGACCCGACCCTGATTCCCCCGGGGGACCCGGTACCGCGCTTTGAGTTCCAAGGTCAGGTCTATGAGAACGTCCCCCGCGCCAATTTGGTCAATGCGCCGCAGCTGTTTGGCTACACCGTGTTCGGTAAAGTCGTCAGCGGCATGGACGTGGTTAACGCCATCAAGGCTACTCCCACGGGTGCCGGCGGCCCCTTCCCCTCCGATGTTCCCAAAACCCCCATCCTCATCCACTCTGCCACTTTACTGAAGTAACACCATGAGCAACCCACAAGTCGAACTCCACATTGCCAAGCACGGCGTCATCACCATTGAACTCGACCAGGCCAAAGCGCC
>CANGMW010000217.1 GCA_947454695.1 Comamonadaceae bacterium
CCACCGGCTCGGCCAGTGGCAACGTCACGCTGCGCGCAGCGGGTAACAGTTCAGCCGGTGCCGTCACCAGCTCGGCTGGCAATGTGGACTTGCAAACTACGGTGGGCACGCTCACCACGGGCGCTGTTGCAGGCACCACCGGCGTGGTGCTCAAGTCGGTGGGCGCGATGACCACGACCACGATCACCAGCGGCACCGGCGCCGTGGACGCGCAGGCCAGCGCCGGGGCCCTCACCACGACAGCCGTCTCCGGCTCCACCGGCGTGCTGCTCAAATCGTCTGGAGCCATGAGCACGGGCGCTTTGACCAGCACCCTTGCCGGTATCAATGCAGAGTCGCTGACCAGTTCAGTGAGCATCACCTCGGCCACGGCCAAAACGGCCTTGTTGGCCAAATCCGCTTCGGCCTTGTCGCTGGGCGCCTTCACGGTGAGCGCAGGGGGCGCGACCCTGACGGCGGGCACCGACTACACGTCCACGACGGGAACAGCTTATGGTCCGATCACGCTCACCATGGGTGGCATCGGCTCGCTGGGCACACTGACCTCGACCACGGGCACGCTCAGCGCCACCAGCACACTCAAGGGCATGAACTTCACCGCCTTGAAAGCCGCGACGGGCATCACCCTGCGTGCCAAAGCCAGCATGGGCACAGGCACCAATGCCACCTACGCCTTCTTTGGCACCAGTCTGGATGCCGGCACAGGTGGGGTGGATGCGCAAACCGACGCCGGCAACATCCAGTTTGACAAGCTCACGGCCAAAACGGCCAGCATCGTCAAAACCAAGAGCGGCAATTTGAAGATCACCACCATCTCCCTGCCCAGCCCCAGCTTATTGACCTCCTCGGCCACGGGGACCAAATCTTTGCCCACCGGTTATTGAACCCTAGAGACTCACCATGCATCACTTCTCATTTCTACGCCGCTGCATTGCCCAACGCGCCCTGAGGCACTCCTTATGGGCCCTGTTGGTTTCACTGGCTTTGTGCGCCTGCTCCACCGTGCAGCCTCTGCCTGTCATTGGCGGCACGTCGGCCCATGGCTCCTGGATTGAGTTGAATGACTCGCGCATCTTGACGCTTTCCCCCGGCGTTTTTCTGGATTTGCCGGACGCCCCCTACCGCGCCAAATTTGCCGACAAAGACGGTACGTATTTCCAAGCTTCCCGCTACTTACAATTTCGCACCCAAGACGGTTTGATCACTGAAGCGCAAGGTGGTTTGTATGTGCGCTACGACAAGCCCAGCGAAGCCACCCCTTGGTTGTATGAAAGCCTGGGGGCACCCTGGGTGCCCTACCCCAATTTGCCGCCTTTGAAAGTTCAGCTTTTCTCGGGCCAGTGAAACCTGCCGCACTGACTTGTCTGAGACCGTGAAGCCCATGAGATCCAAGACGCATCTGAATTGCACTGCAGGGCTCCTGGGGCTCATTCTGGTCGCCAGCGCGGGAGCACAAAATGTTTCTTCCGAGGTGCAGCAGGCTTTGGCCGAGCCCTTTGTGGTGGTCAACGGCCAAGCCCAGCCCACCGCTTATGCCGAGGTTTTGTTTCGCGAACGCATGACCAAAGGCGCGGCCAGCAGCCCGGCCTTGCGCGATGCGGTGCGTGACGAGTTGATTGACCAGGCCTTGATCGAACAAGCGGCAAAGTCCGAGGGCTTGGACCGTCACCCGCTGGTTCAGGCGCAAATGAGCCTGGCCAGCAGGGCCGCACTGGCCAGGCTGTGGCAGCAGAAATTTTTGTCCGAACACCCCCTCACTGATGCCGCTTTGCAAGCGGAATACAAACTACAGATCAGCCATTTAGGAACCGAGGAGTTGCTGCTGCGTCACATCATCGTGGCGGATGAATCTCTGGCAAAAAGTTTGATCCAGCGCGTCGAACAGGGCGCAGCGCTGGCCGACTTGGCAGCCCAATATTCCAGCGACCCCGACAGCAAAGCCCAGGGCGGCTTGGTGGGTTGGGTAGCACTGAATCAGTTGGTGCCGGAAGTGGCCAAGGTGGTTCGCCAGATGAAAGCTGCGCAACTGTGGTCTCAGCCGGTATCCACGGCCCAAGGCTGGCACATCATTTATCTGCAGGAGCGGCGCGCTTTGGTGCCCCCTGAACTGGAAAAAATTCGCCCGCAATTACTGGAAGTGATGGCACAAAAAGCCATTGCCCAGAAGCTTCAAGCCTTGCGTCAAGACGCGACTGTCCGGTGAGGTGCCTGGGTTTTGTATCATCGGCTGATGAACGCTACCCTGAACCACCCAAGCCGCGATAACCCAAACCCCGCCATCGTGCGCAATCTGTTGTTGGTCGAAGACAACCCGCTTTTCGCAGAGCAAATCACCGACGCGATGAAGGTGATGGCGGGTCGCTGGCAAATTTTTGAATTCAGTGAGGGCCAAAGCGCCAAAGACTGGATCACACAGGCGCAGTCGCCCTTGGACTTGGTGCTGGTGGATCTGGGGTTGCCCGATGTGAGTGGTCTGGAAGTGATCCGGGCTTGCCGCGAGCGGTTTGCAGACATGCCCATTGTGGTGATTTCGGTGGTGGCGTCTGAATCAGCCGTCTTGCAAGCGATTGAGGCCGGCGCGAACGGCTACATCCTCAAAGACGAGTCGATTGACGAGATTACCCAGGGCATTGTTCAGGTGTTGGAGGGTGTCTATCCCTTGAGCCCCCGGCTGGCCCGGTACTTGTTCAAGCAATTGACCAGCCCCAGCGAGAAAATAAGTACCCGAACCGACATCCGGCTCTCCCCGCGTGAACAGGAAACCTTGCAACACCTGTCGCAAGGGCTCAGTTATGAGCAAGTGGCGAACACCATGGGGGTGGCACTTTCTACCGTGCAGTCCAATGTGCGCAGCCTCTACCGCAAGCTCAATGTGAAGTCACAGTCACAAGCCGTCAGTGTGGCGCGCGACCAAAATCTGCTTTGACGTCAAACGGTCAACAACGACACCTTGGGCACGATGAGCAAGACCTCGGTCCCGGGTTGATGGGCCACCAATTCAAATTTCCCCCCGATTTCACGCGCGCGCTGCTGCATATTGTTCAAGCCGCGTCCGCCCTGCGCGGGCTGCTGTATGCCCACGCCATCGTCACGCACCGACAAAGTGAGCACATCGTTGGTCGTCTCGTAGTGAACCTTGATCCACACATGGCCTGCCTTGGCATGTTTGAAGGCATTGATGAGCGCCTCTTGCAGCAATCGCAGGGCATGCAGGATCGATCGCTGCGGCATAGCTGGTAATTTGCCCAGTTCAATCTGCCACTGCACCGTCAGACCAATTTGCGCAAACCGCCGGTCCCAGCGGTAGCGCATGTCAGCCAAGGCTTCGCTCAAGGTGGTGTTGACCTGACCTAAGGTGTCCACCACGAGATGCAAGTCGGCAGACAACTCCATCAAAAACTGTGGAAATTTGTCCTGAGGAATTCGCCCCTTCTCGGCCATCATGCGGATGCCGGCCAACTGCGAGCCGAAGCCATCGTGCATGTCCCGGATCAGGTGTTCACGTTCCTGGATTTTGGAATTTTCAATGGCTTGCTGCTGCAGGGCGCGATTGACCTGATCGGCTTCGGCCTTGGCCTGCATCTCATCCGTTTTGTCCACCAGCACGCCTTCGTAAATGGTGGATCCGTCAGGCTGTTGACGCGGAATGGCTTCGGTGCTGAGCCAACGCATGTCGCCTGGCGTTGGGAAAATTCTGAACAGCTTGGAAATTTTGTCGTGCTCACCGGGCCGCCGGTTCATCAAGGACTCCCAGTCGGCCACATCCCCTGAATGCACGATTGCCAGCATGGCGTCCAGGTTTGTCCTGAGGCTTTTGCGGTTCAGGCCTGTCATTTCCAAAAATCGATCACTCACAAACAGAAATCGGGGCGGCGCGTTATGCAACTCAAAAATCAGCGTGAATGTACCCACCGGAATATTTCTGGTCACGGCATAGGCCATGCGCTCCGCATTACGGCGCTCGGCCTGATAGAGGTTGACCAATGAACGCTTGAGCATGCGCACGATGTAGCGCGTCACCGAGATGCCGAATATGACCAAGAAGGCGGTGTAGGTGTAGGGAAAAATATAGTTCTGCTCAAATTTTCCCAAACCAGCCAGAGTTCGCCAGTCATAAATCGCGGACGACACAATGCCCAGTGCCAGCCACACCAGCATCACGCGAAGCGGGTTATCTGATTTGGCAGCCCAGCGTATGGATTGAAAGAGCAAACCAAAAGCAAATAACAACAAGGGAGATAAAAAGATGGCCAAATTTTGGGGGTAAGTTTCAACCAGTTTGAGCACCACCAAAGCCAGCCCCAACAAGGCCAAAAAAGTAAAGGCCATCCACAAGTGAAATTTTCGGATCACCGTCAGGAAAATCAGCACAAAAGTAACGAAGGACAGGATGCGTAAGGCCACGCCTAGTTGGAGGAATGAGTCAATGCCCATGACAGGCTTTCCCACCAGCAAATGCGTCATCGATGCGGCATGGACCAAACAAGCCAAGCCAAACCAAATGTAGGCGTACTCTTTACGAAGAATAAAAAATGCGGAGA
>CANGMW010000218.1 GCA_947454695.1 Comamonadaceae bacterium
CCAATGATGGTGGCCCCGCTGCGGCTGGTGCCCGGCACCATGGCCAGGCACTGCACCAGCCCGACCTTGAGCGCGTCCAGCGCCGTCATCGCATCGGCTTCCTGGATGCGCGGTGCGTTCGCCACGTTCGTCTGGCGCTTTTCGGCCCACAGAATGATGATGCCGCCGATGATGAAGGTGCTGGCCACGACCACCGGCGTGAACAGGTGGGCCTTGATGACGCGCCCGAACAGCAAACCCAACACCACGGCCGGCACGAAAGCAATCAGCACATTGAGCACCAGCTGACGCGCTGAGGACTGCGAGCCCAAGGCCACCACCGTGCTGCGGATTTTTTGCCAGTACACCAGCACCACCGCCAAAATGGCGCCGGTCTGGATGGCGATGTCAAACACCTTGGCCTTGTCGTCATCAAAGCCGAGCAAGGCGCCGGCCAGGATCAGATGCCCGGTGGATGAAATCGGTAAAAACTCGGTCAGCCCTTCCACCACGCCCATCACGGCGGCTTTGATCAGCAATGCAATGTCCACAATCAGTCCTCTTAAAGATAGGCTCAGGGGCTACGGCTCAGGACCGATTATCCCAGCCACCCCTAGCGCGCCCCTCCAATCGGGCGCAAATCAATTTTTTTTCAAAAAATGGCGTGAACCGCTTGACTTGTTAATGCGAATCGTTATCATTTGCATGTCCAACCCAAACAACCCTCCTCACTCACCATGAAAAAACTCCTTGCCCTGCTGTGTTTCGTGAGCCTGTCTGCCCTGGCCGCCGACCCTGAGTTTGCCATTGTCATTCGCGAGCACCGCTTCGAGCCGTCTGAAGTGCGGGTGCCCGCGGGCCAGAAGGTCAAGCTGATCGTGCACAACCAGGACAAAACGCCGGAAGAGTTTGAAAGCCACGAACTCAACCGTGAGAAGGTGATTGCCCCGGGCGCTAAGGCCTCCATCTTCATCGGCCCGCTCAAACCCGGGCGCTACCCCTTTGTGGGCGAGTTCAATGAAAAGACGGCCCGTGGCGTCGTGATCGCGGAGTAAGCCAGCATGCTGGGCGCTGCCATCATTGTGTTTCGCGAGGTGCTGGAGGCAGCCCTCATCATCAGCATCATCGCGGTGGCCACGCGTGGCTTGCGCGGGCGCAACGCCTGGCTCGGTGCCGGCGTGGCCGGTGGCGTCCTCGGTGCGGTGGCGCTGGCCATGTTCACCGGCAGCATTGCCGACCTGTTCGAGGGCATCGGCCAGGAGTTGCTCAATGCGGGCATCTTGACTTTGGCCGCCGCCATGCTGGCCTGGCACAACATCTGGATGTCGCGCCATGGCATGCAATTGGCACGTGAAGCGAAGCAACTCGGCAACGCTGTGAACACCGGCGAGCGGGCCTTGTCGGCGCTGGCGCTGGTGGTGGGCCTGGCCGTGCTGCGAGAAGGTTCAGAAACTGCGTTGTTCTTGTACGGGCTGATGAGCGGTGGCGAAGAGTCGCTGGCCCTGGTGCTCAGCGGCAGCTTGATCGGCTTGCTGTTGGGCGTAGCCGCCGGGCTGGCAATGTACGCGGGGGTGCTGCGCATTCCCACACGCCATTTCTTCAGCGCCACCAGCGGTTTGATTTTGTTGTTGGCGGCCTCCATGGCCAGCCAGGCCGCACGCTTTTTGGTGCAAGCCGATGTGCTGCCCAGCCTGGCCACGCCGCTGTGGAACAGTGCATGGCTGCTGGACAACGGCTCGGTGCTGGGCCGCCTGCTGCACACGCTGGTGGGCTACGACGCCACCCCGCTGGGCATCCAGGTGCTCTTTTATGCCGCCACGCTGGCGCTGATTCTCACGGGCATGCGTCTGACGCGCATGCCGTCCGCTTTACCCAAAACTACCTGAGAGAACTCTGATGAAAATTTACACGCCACTGCTCGTGGCGGGGGCCTTGCTGTCTCCCCACTTTGCCAACGCCGGTCCGGCCGACTATGTGTACATGCCCGGCGTGACCTATGGCGAGAAAGAAATCGACTTCAAGATGGGCAGCGCCAGCAAGAAGGGGGAGCCCCAGGAATCTGCTGCAAGCATCGGCTTTGGCTACGGTGCCACCCAATACTGGTTCACCGAGGTGTACCTGAAATACAAACGCGAACTCAACACCGACACCAAGTTCGACGCGGTGGAATGGGAAAACAAATTCCAGCTCACCGAGCGCGGCGAGTACCCGGTCGATGTAGGCTTTTTGGTGGAGATCGAACGGCCCATGGACCACGACGAAGGTTGGGAAGTGAAATGGGGTCCCTTGTTCCAGAGCGAAATCGGCAAGGTCCAGATCAATGCCAACTTACTGTTCCAGCGCAGCTACCATGCGGCCGAGCCGAGCCCTATGCAGCTCCTCTACCAGTGGCAGGCCAAGTACCGCTGGAAGCCCGCACTGGAATTCGGGCTGCAAGGCTTTGGCGAGATGGGCACCTACGACAACTGGTCGCCCGCTGACGAACAGAACCACCGTATGGGCCCGGCAGTGTTTGGCAAAGTACCGCTGGGTGGCGGTCACGCCATCAAATACAACGCGGCCTGGTTGCTGGGCGCCTCAAAAGCAGCGCCGGACAACACGGTGCGCCTGCAGGTCGAGTACGAGTTTTAAAGTGCTGCGCCCTGCCTGCGGCTACTCGTAGCGCAGGGCCTGAATGGGCAACAGGTGCGAGGCGCGGCGTGCCGGGTAAAAACCGAAGAACACCCCCACCACCGCGGAAAAACCTGCGGCCAACAAGATGGAGCTCAGCGACATGCTCACTTGCCACCCCGCGAAGTAACCCACGGCCCAGGTGGCCAGCGCGCCGACCACCACCCCGATAGCGCCGCCGATCAAACTCAGCGTCACCGCTTCGATCAAAAACTGCATGAGGATGTCGCGACCACGTGCGCCCACCGCCATGCGCAAACCGATTTCGCGGGTGCGCTCAGTCACGCTCACCAGCATGATGTTCATGATGCCGATGCCGCCAATCACCAAGCTGATGCCCGCCACGGCGGCGAGCAGCAGCGTCATGATGCGGCTGGCTTCTTCCTGCGCCTGCAAAATTTCGGTGAGGTTGCGCACGCTGAACGGGTCTTCTCCAGCGGGCTGCACCTTGAAGCGTTGGCGCAACAAATCTTTGATGCCCTCCTCGGCCGCTTTCATGCTCAGGCCTTCGCGGACCTTGACCGAGATGGAGCCCACGCGCTTGAGCTTGCTGGTGGCGTCGCCGCCCCAGATGCGGTTACGCAGGGTGCTGATGGGGATCATCAGCACATCGTCCTGATCCTGCCCCATGGAATTTTGACCTTTGCTGTCGAGCACGCCGATGATCTTCATGGGCACACCGCGCACGCGCACCATCTGGTCGACCGGGTCTTGTTCGCCAAAGAGCTCATTGGCCACCGTGGCACCGATCCAGGCCACCTTGGCCGAGCCGGCCAGCTCGGCCGTGTCAAACAGCCGCCCGGAGGTCAGACCCCAGTCGCGCGCTTCCAAATAATCGTTGGTCACCCCCACCACCGTGGTGCCCCAGTTGGTGTTGCCCGCCACCACCTGACCGCTGGTGCGCGAGGTGGGCGCGGCCACCTGCACCTCGGGAATTTCCAGCGCAATCGCTTGCGCGTCCTCTTCAGTCAGGCGCTGGCGCGTTTGCGCGCCCAGACGCACGCCGGCCTGCGACACGCCGCCGGGAATGACCAGCATGATGTTGGAGCCCAGGCCCTTCATTTGGGCCTGTACGCGGGCAGTGGCGCCATTGCCCACCGCGATCATGGTGATGACGGCGGCCACGCCGATGATGATGCCGAGCATGGTGAGGATGCTGCGCAAGGTGTTGGCGGCCAAGGCCCGCCAGGCACTGCGCACAGCGGTGAGCAAGTTCATGCGCGCACCTCTTGCGCTTTGGCCGGGCCGTGCCACTGACCGAGGGGGGCTTGAGAGACGTCCTCCACGATCTTGCCGTCGCGGAACAAGAGCTTGCGTCGCGCCCAGGTGGCAACATCCGGTTCATGCGTGACGATCACCACCGTCATGCCTTGTCGGTTCAGGTCAGTGAGCAACTGCATGATGTCTTCGCTGGTCTTGGAGTCCAGCGCGCCGGTGGGTTCATCGGCCAGAATCAGTTGCGGGAGGTTCACCAGCGCACGCGCAATCGCCACGCGCTGCTGCTGGCCACCCGAGAGTTCAGAAGGCGTGTGCTGCCAGCGCTCGCCCAGACCCACGGTTTGCAAAGCCTCATGGGCGCGGGCACGGCGCTCGTTCGCTTTCACGCCGCCATACACCATGGGCAACTCCACATTCTCCAAAGCGCTGGTGCGCGGCAGCAGGTTGAACTGCTGGAACACAAAGCCGATGCGCCGGTTGCGGATGGACGCCAGCTGGTCAGAGGCCATCGCCTCCACCTCTTCGCCGGCGAGCCTGTACTCGCCCGAGGTGGGCAAATCCAGACAACCCAGAATGTTCATCAGCGTGGACTTGCCAGAACCCGAGGCCCCCATGATGGCCACGAAGTCCCCCTCATCGATGTCCAGCGACACGTCC
>CANGMW010000219.1 GCA_947454695.1 Comamonadaceae bacterium
CAGTGCCAAGCGTCGGGTGTTTGGCACCGTAGGCATCGACATGATTGCCGGCCCCAGCGAAATTCTGGTCCTGGCCGATGGCACCACACCCGCCGAGTGGGTGGCCATGGATTTGTTCAGCCAGGCCGAACACGACGAACTCGCGCAAAGCATTTTGCTGTGCCCGGATGCGGCCTACATCGCGCAGGTGCAGGCCGAGATCGACCGCTTGCTGCCGCAGATGCCGCGTGCAGCCATCATTGCCAAATCGCTGAGTGACCGTGGCGCGCTGATCCAGACCCGCGACATGGCCGAGGCCTGCGCGATCAGCAACCGCATCGCCCCCGAGCACCTGGAGGTGTCCAGCCGCAACCCGCACGCGTGGGAGCCAATGCTGCACCATGCCGGCGCCATTTTTCTGGGTGCCTTCACCAGCGAATCGCTGGGCGACTACTGCGCCGGCCCCAACCATGTGTTGCCCACCAGCGGCACCGCACGCTTCAGCTCACCCTTGGGTGTGTACGATTTCCAGAAACGCTCCAGCCTCATCGAGGTGAGCGAAGCCGGCGCGCAGGCGCTGGGCGTGATTGCGGCAGAACTCGCCTACGGCGAAGGCTTGCAGGCCCATGCCCGTGCTGCTGAACTGCGCTTAAAACCGGTACCACCGATGCGGGACGCCTCATGAGTGCATCCGTTGATTCGCGCCTGATGCAGCGCATCCGTCAGGATGTGCAATCCATGCATGCCTATGCCATCCAGGACTCGGTGGGCATGGTCAAGCTCGACGCCATGGAAAACCCCTTCAGTTTGCCGCCGGCCTTGCAGCAGGAACTTGGGCAACGTCTGGGCGCGCTGGCGCTGAACCGCTATCCCGATGGCCGGGTCAACGACTTGCGCGCGGCCCTGGCCCGTTACGCCGGCATGCCGGCCGACTACGAACTCATGCTGGGCAACGGCTCGGATGAATTGATTGCCTTGCTGGCGCTGGCCTGCGACGTGCCCGGTGCGTCCATTCTGGCGCCGGTACCCGGCTTTGTGATGTACGCCATGAGTGCCCAGCTGCAAGGCCTGGCCTTTCATGGCGTGCCGCTCACGCCCGATTTCGAACTGGATGAGGCGGCCATGCTGGCCGCCATCGCGCAACATAAGCCTGCTGTTGTTTACCTCGCCTATCCCAACAACCCCACCGCCAACTTGTGGGATGACGCGGTGATTGCCCGCATCATCGCCGCGCAAGGCGTGCAAGGCGGCCTGGTGGTGATGGACGAGGCTTACCAGCCGTTTGCGTCGCGCAGTTATCTGGCGCAATTGCAGGCAGACCCCGCTGCCAACCGCCATGTGCTCTTGATGCGCACGCTCTCTAAGTTTGGCCTGGCCGGTGTGCGCTTGGGCTACATGATGGGCCCCAAAGCTTTGATCGCCGAAATCGACAAAGTGCGCCCGCCCTACAACATCAGCGTGCTCAACTATGAATGCGCCCTGTTCGCGCTGGACCATGCCGATGTGTTTGCCCAGCAGGCTTTGGCGGTCAAGCAGCAGCGCACGGTGGTGCTGTCAGCCTTGCGCGCCATGCCGAATATTCAAGTTTGGGACAGTCAGGCCAATATGATCCTGATGCGCGTGCCCGATGCGGCGACCACTTTTGAAGCCTTGAAACAACGGCATATTCTGGTGAAGAATGTTGCCAAGCTGCACCCGCTGTTGCACAACTGTTTGCGCCTGACGGTGGGCACCGCCGATGAAAACCAGCGCTTGCTGGCCGCCTTGAAAGAAGTTTTATGAGTACACCCCGCATTGCCGAAGTGACCCGCAACACGGCCGAAACCCAGATCACGGTACGCGTCAATCTGGACGGCAAGGGTCAGGCCAAGCTCTCCACCGGCATCGGTTTTTTTGACCACATGCTCGACCAGATTGCGCGCCACGGACTGATCGATCTGGATATCACCGCCAAGGGCGACCTGCACATTGACGGCCACCACACGGTGGAAGATGTGGGCATCACGCTGGGGCAGGCTGTGGCCCAAGCGGTGGGCGACAAAAAAGGCCTGCGCCGTTATGGTCACGCGTATGTACCGTTGGACGAAGCCTTGTCCCGCGTGGTGGTCGATTTTTCGGGTCGCCCCGGTTTGATCATGAATGTGCCGTTCAAAAGTGGCGTGATCGGCACCTTTGACAGCCAGCTTGCCCATGAGTTTTTTCAGGGCTTTGTGAACCATGCCTTTGTGACTCTGCACATCGACAACTTGCGGGGTGATAACGCCCACCACCAGGCCGAAACCGTGTTCAAAGCCTTTGCCCGCGCGCTGCGCGCCGCACTGGAACTCGACCCCCGCTCGGCTGGCATGATTCCTTCCACCAAGGGCTCTTTGTAGTCTGCGGCGCCTTGACTGAACTGGTTTGTCTGTGAGCACTTCACCCGCCACTGTCGCTGTTGTGGACTACGGCATGGGCAATCTGCGCTCAGTGTCGCAGGCGGTGCAGGCCGCCGCCCAGGGCAGTGGTTTTGAGGTGCTCATCACCAGCGAGCCTGATGTCGTGCGCCGCGCCCAGCGCGTGGTGCTGCCCGGCCAGGGGGCGATGCCCGATTGCATGCGCGAATTGCGCGAATCGGGACTGCTCCAGGCGGTGCTCGAAGCGGCAGCCAGCAAACCCTTGTTTGGGGTGTGTGTAGGTATGCAAATGATGCTGGACCACAGCGCTGAAGGTGATACCCCTGGCTTGGGGCTGATCTCCGGCGAGGTCGTTAAATTTGACCTGGCCGGACAAATTCAGGCCGACGGCAGCCGTTTCAAGGTGCCGCAAATGGGCTGGAACCAGGTCCGCCAGACCGACCACGGTCAAGGCCGCCACCCGGTCTGGGCCGGTGTGCCCGACAGCAGTTATTTCTACTTCGTTCACAGTTTTTATGCCAAACCGTCTGATGCGCGCCACAGCGCGGGCCTGACGGATTACGGCAAGCCCTTCACAGCGGCGATTGCGCGCGATAATATTTTCGCAACCCAATTCCACCCTGAAAAAAGTGCAGCCCACGGCCTGGCCCTTTACCGCAACTTCCTTCACTGGAACCCTTGAACCTTTCCTTCCACGTTCGGGCTGAGCCCATCGACGCCTGTTCTCAACCCTTAGCACCATGCTGTTAATCCCCGCAATCGATTTGAAAGACGGTCACTGCGTTCGCCTCAAGCAAGGCGATATGGACCAATCCACCACCTTTGGCGAAGACCCTTCGGTCATGGCGCGCAAATGGGTGGACAAAGGTGCGCGTCGTTTGCATCTGGTTGACCTCAATGGCGCGTTTGCCGGGCAACCCAAAAACGAGATGGCGATTCGCAAAATCCTCAAAGAAGTGGGCAGCGAGGTGGACGTGCAGCTCGGCGGCGGCATCCGCGATCTGGACACCATTGAGCGCTATCTGGATGCGGGCCTGCGTTACGTGATCATTGGCACGGCCGCTGTGAAAAACCCCGGTTTCCTGCAAGATGCCTGCACGGCGTTTGGTGGTCACATCATCGTTGGCCTGGACGCCAAAGACGGCAAGGTCGCCACCGACGGCTGGAGCAAGTTGACCCGCCATGAAGTGGTCGATCTGGCCAAGAAATTCGAAGACTACGGTGTGGAATCCATCATCTACACCGACATCGGGCGCGACGGCATGCTCTCAGGCATCAACATCCCTGCCACCGTCAAATTGGCGCAGGCCTTGTCTATTCCTGTGATTGCCTCAGGGGGCTTGAGCAATATGCAAGACATCGAACAACTCTGCGATGTGGAAGACGAAGGCGTGGAGGGCGTGATTTGCGGCCGGGCCATCTACACCGGCGACCTGGACTTCGAAGCGGCTCAGATTCGTGCCGACGAGCTCGGCGCGGGCGCCTGAGCGCGGCTTTTCGGAACGTCTCTGTGCTTGCTAAACGCATCATTCCCTGCCTGGATGTCACGGGCGGACGCGTCGTCAAGGGCGTTAACTTTGTCGAACTGCGCGATGCGGGCGACCCGGTCGAAATCGCTTCTCGCTACAACGAACAAGGCGCCGATGAGCTGACGTTTTTAGACATCACCGCGACCAGCGACGGCAGAGACTTGATTCTTCACATCATCGAGGCCGTGGCGTCCCGGGTCTTCATTCCTCTGACAGTCGGTGGTGGCGTGCGCACGGTGGACGATGTGCGCCGCTTGCTCAACGCCGGCGCCGACAAGACCAGTTTCAACTCGGCGGCCATTGCCAACCCGCAAGTCATCCGGGATGCGTCCCACAAATACGGCGCGCAATGCATTGTGGTGGCCATCGATGCCAAACGCCGCCAAGGCGATGACCTCTTGGCACGTGGCGAAGGTTGGGATGTGTACAGCCATGGCGGGCGCAAAAACACGGGGCTTGATGCCGTGGCCTGGGCGCGCCAAATGACCGAACACGGCGCCGGTGAAATTTTGCTCACCAGCATGGACCGGGACGGTACGAAATCCGGTTTCGACCTGCAGCTCACCCGCGCCGTGAGCGACGCGGTGAGTGTGCCGGTGATCGCCTCCGGCGG
>CANGMW010000220.1 GCA_947454695.1 Comamonadaceae bacterium
CGGTGCGCTTCCAAGCCGCACTCGCGGGCCAGGTCCAGCAACAGGGCTTGCGTGCCCGTGTCCAGCAGGTTTTTGGAAAGATCAGCAAACACATGGGGCGCTGCATGGCTCAGAGACTCGAAGCGCTGAGGGTCGGCGGCAAACGCCTCGCGCAAATCCAGCGTGCGGTCGGTGCTGTCATAATGCGCGCGCAGCTGCTCCCAAGCGAGCGTGCGATCGCAGCGCAAGCGGGTCATGGAGGCGTCCTCCTGATGGAAGACTGCGTTGCGTGAAATCGAGCAGGGTTCATGGAGATGGTCAAGGCGTCGGTCAAAACACGCATCACGCCGCGAGCAGCAGCTGCTCGAGCTTGAGCGTGTCCGCCACAAAGGCGCGAATGCCTTCGGCCAGTTTCTCGCTGGCCATGGCGTCGGCGTTCAGCGCGTATCGGAAGCCTGGCTCGTCCAGCTGCACCGCTTGCAGCGTCTGCTCACGCGCCGCCTGAACGGTGAGCGCGCAGGACATTGGTGCTTCGCTGCCCGCCAGCTGTGCCAGCAACTCCGGCGCAATGGTGAGCAAGTCACAACCCGCCAGCGCCAGGATTTGCCCGCAGTTGCGAAAACTCGCACCCATGATTTCGGTGGGAATGTCAAAGTGCTTGAACTGGTTGTAGATGGAACGCACCAATTTCACGCCGGGGTCATTCGCACCGGCGTTGGCGGCTTCATCCCAAGCCGCACCCGCTGACTTTTTGTACCAGTCATAGACACGGCCCACAAAAGGCGAAATCAACTGCACCTTCGCTTGAGCACAAGCCAGGGCCTGGCCCATGGAAAACAAAAGCGTGAGGTTGGTGTGTATGCCTTGCTGCTCCAGCGCGGCGGCGGCCTGAATGCCTTCCCAGGTGGCGGCAATTTTGATCAGCACACGCTCCGGGCCGATGCCTTGCTTGGCGTACAAAGCCATGAGCTGCTGCGCTTTGGCGATGGTCGCGGCCTTGTCAAAACTCAAACGGGCGTCGACCTCGGTCGACACGCGCCCGGGGATGAGCGCCAGAATTTCACACCCAAAACGCACCAGCAAATCATCCATCACCGCGTCCAGCGACTGAGCGCGCTTGGCTTGCACCGATTGCTGCACCAAGGACTGGTACTGCGGCATTTGCACCGCTTTGAGGATGAGCGAGGGGTTGGTGGTGGCGTCTTGCGGGCGGTAAGTGCCGAGCTGCTGGAAATCGCCGGTATCGGCCACCACCGTGGTGTATTGCTTGAGTGCGTCGAGCTGGTTCATGGTTTTGAATTATGAGTGAAATAAGATGGCGCTTTCATGTCAGCCTTTAGGAGCCCTATGTTGGACCGCATCCTGGCCTCACTGCCCTCTTTGGCGCCTGCGGAGCAGCGGGTGGGCCGCTTGGTGCTTGCTGATCCGAGAGCCTTTGCGAGTTTGCCGGTGACGATATTGGCGGACCGCTCGCATGTGAGCAAGCCCACCGTGGTGCGCTTTTGCCGCAGCATGGGCTATGACGGTTTGTCCGACTTCAAACTCAAGCTCGCGGGCACCGTGAGCGAAGGTGTGCCCTTCATCCACCGCAGCGTGGACGTGGACGACAAAACCAGCGACGTGGTGGTCAAAGTCATCGACAACACCGTGGCCGCTTTTTTGAAATACCGCAACGACGCCTCGACCGCAGCGATAGAAAAAGCCACCGACGCGATGGCCGCGGCCCAGCGACAAGGCCGCCGCATTGAGTTCATCGGCGCCGGCAACTCGGGCATCGTGGCGCAAGACGCACAGCACAAGTTCTTTCGGCTTGGCGTGAACACGGTGGCTTACAGCGACGGCCACATGCAGGTGATGAGCGCCTCGCTCATGGGGCCGGGCGACTGCTTGGTGGTCATCTCCAATTCGGGCCGCACCCGCGACCTGATGGACGCTTGCGACATCGCGCGTCAAAACGGCGCCACCACCATCGTCATCACGGCCAGCGGCTCTCCGTTGGCCGCAGCTGGCCACATCCACCTGGCCGCCGACCACCCGGAAGGCTATGACCGCTACAGCCCCATGGTGTCGCGCCTCATGCACCTGATGATCGTGGACATTCTGGCCACTTGCGTGGCCTTGCGCATTGACGGCAACGCGCTGCAGCCCCTGCTGCAAAGCATGAAAGACAATTTGCTCAACAAGCGCTACACCTGAGCCCGAGGTGGAGCGCGCCTTTGAAAACGCCATCTTTTCACTACAAACGCCTCCCGTCATCGGCCCACTTCATGAGATCACTTTCAGAGCCACAACCAGTTCATTGACAAGCAAGGGTGCTTACATGGGCTTGCTTTAAATTAAAGAGTTCTTTAAAATAAGTTGGCGCTGTTAAAAGGCATTTGACTATGAAGCGAATTACTGGCACGACTGTGGATGCCACCACCTTGGGTGAGGTGGTGAAGGCTTTTGTGCCACATCCCCTTCCACCCCACAAGCCCGCGCTTGCCCCGGAAATTTATCTGGATCTCAACCATAAGGCCGAAATGGCACTGGCACGCTTGTCAGGTGTGTCGGGCTTGGTCCCGTCTGTAGACTGGTTGCTCTACAGCGCCATCCGCAAAGAAGCCTTGTTGACCTCCCAGATCGAAGGCACGCAAGCCACGCTGACTGACCTCTTTGATAACGAAGCGGGTCTGGCGGTAAGCAACACGGACGACGTTGAAGAGGTCACCAACTACCTCGCCGCCTACCGATTGGTACGAGAGAACCTGAATTCGCCCAAGGGACTACCCATCAGCGTGCGTTTGCTTTGCAAGGCTCACAAATTACTGCTCAACGGCGTGCGAGGCATGGGCAAACAGCCAGGGGCTTTGCGCCGATCGCAGAACTGGCTTGGCGGTACCAGACCCGGTAAGGCTGTGTATGTTCCGCCACCTGCAGATTTGGTCCCCGCCCTGATGAGCGATCTGGAGAAGTACATCCACGCACAAGTCCGAAAAAAAGCAGTCACAACATCAGCTGCTCAAGGTCTTCCGCCACTGGTGGCGATTGCAGTGATTCACGCCCAGTTCGAGACGATCCACCCCTTTCTGGACGGTAACGGCCGAATCGGTCGACTGCTGATTTCAGCCCTGATGGAAGATTTCGGCTTACTGCCCGAGCCGCTCATGTATTTGAGCGGCTACTTGAAGCAACACCAAGCCGAGTACTACCGCTTGTTATCCTCGATTCGACGAGACGGGGAATGGGAGCCTTGGGTTCAGTTCTTTTTAGAAGGCGTACACGCAGCGGCCCAGCAAGCTGAAGCCATCATCGTGCAGATCGCTACGCTCGTTGCGACGGATCGCAGACAACTGTTGGCGTCCCCTCAAGGTGGCGCAGCCGCCTACCGCCTGTTCGAGATGCTGCCGATGATGCCGCGCTTTTCCGTGGATCGGGTGAAAATTGCTTTGGACACCAGTTTCCCAACCGCCAACGCAGCGGTCAAAGCGCTAGAGACATTGGGCTTGATCACCGAGACCACAGGCAACAAAAAAAACCGAAGTTTCAGCTACACCCGCTACATCCAATTGCTGTCCGCCTGATCACGAGGCCCGCGCAGTTATAAATTTCACCCATGAAAAAACCCTGCCGTTTTGCAACGGCAGGGTTTTGCGTTTTTAACTCTCAGCTGGCTGATGCCAGCGTCAAATTAGAAAACGGTTTTCACGCCAACCACGGTGCTGGTGGTTTTGGTGTCGTAAGTTGCGTCGGTCGTGGTATCGGCAGTGCTTCCTTTAGTACCGGATTGCACACCGTACACACCGGTCTTAGCGAACAGAGCGGTCTTGGCGCTCAGGCTGTAATCAGCACCCAGAACCCAGCTGTTACCAGCTGTGTCGGTCAAGGCACCAGACTTGGTCAGACCAGAAACGGTCTTACGGGCGTACTGAGCGGTCATGGTGATTTTACCCATGGGGATCACAGCACCAATGTTGGTCTCTTTAGAGTCAATGGTCTGAGCAGCAAGGGTAGCAGCGGTCGTCGTCGTAGAGATGGAGTTACCGACCAGCTTGAAGCTGCCGAAGTCGTAAGAACCAACCAAGGCCGAACCTGCAATTTTATCGTCATACACGGGAGCAGCAGTTGTTTGGTTAACTGTGCTTCCTGAGCCAAAACCAACAAAAAGAGGACCGTTGGTGTAGGTTGCTGTGACGTTAGTCACTTTAGCAATGGTGGTGATGTTGCTGGATGCAGAAGAAAGGCCAGACACGGTGCTGTCTTGGTTACCGTAGTCAACGTTGACTTGGAAGCCGTTCATGACGGGTGAGTTGTACATCACCAAGTTAGCTTGGGTGCTGCCGCCGGTGAAAGTGGGCAAAGTCACGGTGGACACGCGGCTCAGAGCGTGCACGTCGGTAGCGGCGACCAACTTGAAGTTCGAGTTGTAGTCACGACCGAAGGCGATGGAACCGAAGCCACCGTTCACACCAATTTTGGACGTGCGGTTGAAGCCAGAAATAGC
>CANGMW010000221.1 GCA_947454695.1 Comamonadaceae bacterium
CAAAGCCGGGGTGTGACGGCCCCGGTGATTCCGATGGCGTTGACCCATCTGTGGGGTTCATTTTTCAGCCGGATTGAAAACGGCATCGCCATGGTCAAGCCCTTGCGGCGTGGCTGGTTCAATCAGGTCGGACTGCAGGTGGGCGAGCCCATGGCTGGTGACCATTGGGCCCTTCAGGATTTGCAGCAGCAAGTGGAGGCGCTACTCAAGTCGGAGCAGGACGCAACCGCTTAGCTCGACGCTTGGGCAAACATCAACACGGCATGGCCGAAACAGATTCAATTATCACTTGCGCAGTGATGATTTCGGGCCAAGGTGCAGGGGCTGGGGGCTTGATTTTGGCGGACCTGCGGCGTGGCCGGTACTCAGCGCGCACTGCGTTTAGCCAGCGCCACCAAAGCCGGCAGCACCAGCGCCCAGCTTGCAGCCAGGATCGTGAGGTTGGCGGGGCTGCTGGTCATGTCCGCTGCGCCTAAGCGGGCACCGGCCAGGTAGCTCAAGGGACCCAATACACCCCCTGCAAGTGCGGCTAGCGCCCAGTGGTAGCGCTTTAAAAACGCCAACGATGAATTCAGGGTCAGCGCAAACATCCACCACACCATCCACATCCAGTAAGGGCTCAAGGGTGAGCAGGCCCAGCCCTTGAAGCTGACGATGGAAAAATACTGGAGCAATGAATCCAGCACCAAGCCAATTAGCACGCTGATCAAGCCGAGCTGGATGTCGGCTTGCGTGGTCTTGCTGTTGAGCAGGTGCAGTTCAGCCAAGACGGCACAAAACACCAACGCCGTGATCTCCCGATCCCATGCGGCGCCCAGGATGCAGGCCCACCAGGCGGCTTGAAAGCCCAAGGCATTGATGATCGGGTGCATAGGGGGTGGGTGCGGTTGAGTCGTTGGGGGTGAAAGCGTATGCGTTTTCACATCCTGCTGAGGGTCCGACAGAGGCATTGTGGACTCATTGAGCTGAGCGGACGCTTGTAGGGCTAATTTTTGCGTGCGGCCCAAAACACCGCACCTTCAGGGCCATAGTGTTCTGAATGCACGATGCCGCGCGTCAGAGTGAACACATCGCCTTTTTTTAAATGGGTCGTGCGGCCCTCTGCTGTCAGCCAATACTCGCCCTGGACGACCCAAGCCTCGGTGTCGAAGGGGTGGGTGTGCGGCTCGTTGGCAAAGTTGGGCGCCCATTCGCGCACGAGGACTTCGTCAAAGCCCTCGCTTAATTTGCTTTGCTTGAAAGCGTCAAAGGTGAGTTCGGTCATGCGCGTGCACCATTTATTTGTTAATAGCTTCCAGAGAGAACCCGGCGATTTTTTTATAGTCTTCGGAAATTTGCCGCAGCTCGGCTTGGCTGATCACATCGTCGATGTGTCGGAAAGGCCGGCCTTGGGTGAGCTCGTCGACTTTGATGTTGATGAAATCCGGCGGGGTGGTCCGGTTGGTCTGGACCACTTTGGCGGTGAGCGGGCGGCGCACGGATTCATAGCGGTGCAGCGCGGGCAAGAGGTCCTGGCCGGCGGGCACGGCGGCCAACTCAACGGCCAGGGTGCGGGCGTCGATCAAGGCTTGGGCTGAGCCGTTGGAGCCGCGCGGGTACATGGGGTGCGCGGCGTCGCCCAGCAAAGTGACGCGCCCGAAGGTCCACTGGTCCACCGGGTCCTTGTCCACCATGGGGTACTCGAGGATGGATTCGGCATTGGCAATGAGGGCCGGGACATCGAGCCAATCAAAGGCCCAGTCTTTAAAAATATGCAGGACGTCTTCCACCCGGCCGGCCTGGTTCCAGTCGTTTTGCTGCACGCCTTGCGTGCGGATCTCGGCCATCCAGTTCACCAGTTGATGGCCCTCGTCGTCGATCTTGTCCACGATGGGGTAGATCACCATCTTGCCGGTCTCGATGGAGCCGATGCGCATGTAGGTCTTGCCGGTCAGGATGGGCTTGAAGCGGGTCACACCGCGCCAGGTGTTGATGCCGGTGAAAACCATCTGCTCATCGGGGTAGAAGCTGCGTCGCACGGCGGAGTTCACACCGTCGGCGGCAATCACCACGCGTGCGCGGATCTCGGGCAAGGCCTGACCTTGCGGATCCACAAACGTCAGCACAGCGGTGTCCCCGCTTTGCGTGACTTGCTGAAAGCGGTGGCCGGTGTGGATGTACGCGTGGCCAAGCTGGGCCACGGCGGCATCGAACAAAATTTTGTGCAGCTTGCCGCGGTGGATGCCCACCTCGGGCAAGGCATAGCCCGCGTGGCGACCGCGCAGCTCGCTGTAAATGAATTGGCCGTGGCGATTGAAAAAAGCGCTCTCGTAGTTTTCAATGCCGGCGGCTTCCAAGGCCGGCTGCAAGCCCAGTGCGGCCAGTTCGCGCATGGCGTGCGGCAGCAAGGTGATGCCCACGCCCAGTTCGCGCACCTGCGGTACCGCTTCAAACACATGGCAGGTCACGCCGCGTTGATGCAAATGCAGGGCCAGGGCCAGGCCGCCTACGCCGCCGCCTACGATCGCGATGTTGATGTCTTGTGGCGCCATGGTGTTCGTGTACGTCAAGTTATTCAGCAGAAATTTGTTTGGTGCGAATCACCGCACCCCAGCGGGGATAGTCTTTGGCCACGACCGCGGCAAGTTCAGCCGGCGTGGAGGCCACAGCGTCCAGACCAGCTTTGCCCAGAATGTCTTTCACATCGGCTTGCCGGATGATGCTGGCGATCTCGGTGTTCAGGCGCGTCACGACAGCAGCCGGTGTTTTGCTGGGGACAAAAAATGCGTACCAGAGGTCCACATCAATGCGCTTGACACCCACTTCGTCAAACGTGGGTACTTCCGGCGCGACGGGATGGCGTTTGGGGCTGCCGACCGCGAGCGCATACAGCTTGCCACTCTTGACGAAACTTTGGGCGATGTGCACGGGCAAAAAGCCCACATTCAACTCGCCGCCCAAGAGGTCCTGGGTGTAGCCGGCCGAGCCCCGGTAAGGCACATGCAGCATGAAGGTGTTGGTCTCCAGCTTGAACAGTTCCATGGCCATGTGGTGGGGCGTGCCCACGCCGGGCGAGCCAAAGCTGATTGAGCCGGGTTTGGCTTTGACGCGCTTGATCAACTCCTCCACCGACTGGATGCCGGTTTTGGGGTGAGCCACCAGCATCAAAGAACCATAGGCGGCCATGGTGACGCCTGCGAAATCTTTCACCGGGTCAAAGCCCACGTTCTTGTACATCTGGGAGGCCATCAGCATGGTGTTGGCACCCATTAAAACGGTGTAGCCGTCGGCAGGCGATTTGGCCACCGCATCCGCGCCGATGTTGCCGCTGGCGCCGGCCTGGTTTTGAACCACCACGCTTTGACCCAAGCGTTCTGACAAACGCGGTGCCACCACGCGGGCAATCGTGTCCATGCCGGTGCCTGGGGTGAAGGGCACGATCAGTTTGATGGTTTGATTGGGGAAGGGGGTTTGTGCCCACGCCGGCGATGTCAGGGCGCTCAAACCACTCCAAGCGCTCAGCACAAGCGCAGCGCTGGTCAAGGCACGTCGATGCAAAGAAAAATTCACGCGATAGTCTCCAGTGAGTTTCAAACCGAGGCTCAAACCGAGGGTGCAGCGGGCGGGATTTTGAAGAGCCGCTCGGCATTGTCTTGGAAAAAGGCCTGACGCACGGCCGGCGCCATGTCCAGGTTTTCCAGCAGGGCCACTTCTTCGGGCGCGTATTGGTAGGGGTAGTCCATGGCATACAGGACGCGGTCGGTGCCCATGAAGTCCTGCGTGAATTTGAGCGCCGCGCCCCAAGCCACGCCGCTGTTGGTGATGTGAAAATTGGACCGCAGGTAGTCGCTGGGTTTGCGTTGGATGGGCTGCACGCTGGCGTAGCGTTTGGACTTCACGGTGGCCGCGTGCATGTAGTCCAGGCGATAGGCCCAAAACGGCAGGGCTTCGCCCATGTGGCCCAGAATAATTTGCAGCTTGGGGAAGCGGTCAAACACGCCCGAGGTGATCAGGCGCAAGGCATGCAGACCGGTTTCCACCCCGAAGCCGTAAATCGCGCCATCGAGGCCCGCTTCGATGAAGTGCTGAATCATGCTCGCGGGCATGGCGTTGGGGTGCAAATAAATGGGCGTGTCCATCGCCTCGGCCGCTTCGAAGATCGGCCAGAACTTGGTGTCCGACAAATATTCGCCGTGCGTGTGGGAGTTGATCACCACCGAGTGCATGCCAAGCCGGGTCACGCCGCGCTGAATTTCTTTGGCCGCCGCCGCAGGGTCTTGTGGAGCCACGGCGATCATGCCCACCAGGCGCTCAGGGTGACGCCGCATGGCATCGGCCAGGATGTCGTTGGCCACCGGGGCAAACGCCACGGCTGTGGCTGTGTCCATGATTTGCACGCCCGGCGACGTCAGG
>CANGMW010000222.1 GCA_947454695.1 Comamonadaceae bacterium
GAGCACGGATAAAATCGGGGCTATTCCCCTGCGCGGCCAATGAGCCGCTGATTTGCACACCATGCTTTACCCAGAAGAATTCGACGTTATTGTGGTCGGCGGCGGCCATGCCGGCACCGAAGCCGCGCTTGCGGCTGCCCGCATGGGCAGCAAGACTTTGCTGCTCAGCCACAACATCGAAACCCTGGGGCAGATGAGTTGCAACCCGTCGATCGGCGGCATCGGAAAGGGCCACTTGGTGAAAGAGGTTGACGCCTTGGGCGGCGCCATGGGCATCGCCACCGACGAAGGCGGCATCCAGTTCCGCATTCTCAACAGCTCCAAGGGTCCCGCCGTGCGCGCCACCCGGGCCCAAGCGGACCGTATTCTGTACAAGGCGGCGATTCGCAAGCGTCTGGAAAACCAGCCGAATCTCTGGCTGTTCCAGCAAGCCGTGGACGACTTGATGGTTCAAGGCGACCGTGTGGTAGGTGCTGTGACGCAAGTGGGCATTCGCTTTTCTGCCAAGACCGTTGTCTTGACGGCCGGCACATTCCTGGACGGCAAGATCCATGTGGGGCTGAACAACTACGCGGCAGGCCGCGCGGGCGACCCGCCGGCGGTCAGCCTGTCGGCCCGCCTCAAAGAGCTCAAGTTGCCGCAAGGGCGTCTCAAAACCGGCACGCCCCCGCGGCTCGACGGGCGCAGCATTGATTTCTCTAAGTGCATCGAGCAGCCGGGGGATGGCATGCCCGGCGGCATGAGTCCGGAGATGCCGGTCTTCAGTTTCATGGGCCGTGCGGACATGCACCCGCAGCAAATGCCTTGCTGGATTACCCACACCAATGAGCGGACCCACGACATCATCCGTTCCGGTTTTGACCGCAGCCCGATGTTCACCGGCAAGATCGAAGGGGTAGGGCCGCGCTACTGCCCCAGCGTGGAAGACAAGATCAACCGGTTTGCCGACAAGGACAGCCACCAGATTTTTCTGGAGCCCGAAGGCCTGACCACCCACGAGTACTACCCCAACGGCATCTCCACCAGCTTGCCGTTTGACATTCAGTACGCCTTGGTGCGCTCCATGCGCGGCTTGGAGAATGCCCATATTTTGCGACCCGGCTACGCCATTGAGTACGACTACTTTGACCCCCGGGAGCTCAAGCGCAACTTTGAAAGCCGGGCGATCTCGGGCTTGTTTTTCGCCGGCCAGATCAACGGCACGACGGGCTATGAAGAGGCGGCGGCGCAAGGTTTGTTTGCCGGCATCAATGCTGCCTTGCAGGTGCGCGGTGAAGAAGCCTGGCTGCCGCGCCGGGACGAAGCCTACCTGGGTGTGCTGGTCGATGACCTGATCACCAAGGGCGTGACCGAGCCTTACCGCATGTTCACCAGCCGTGCTGAATACCGCCTGCAGCTGCGTGAGGACAATGCCGACATGCGCCTGACCGAAGCCGGTCGTCGCATGGGGTTGGTGGATGATGCGCGGTGGGACGCTTTTTCCCGCAAGCGTGATGCGGTTTCACGTGAAACCGAACGGCTCAAGTCCACCTGGGTGAATCCCCGCAACTTGCCAGCCGCCGAGTCTGAGCGGGTGTTAGGCAAAGCAATTGAGCATGAGTACAACCTCTTTGAGCTGCTGCGCCGCCCGGATGTGAGCTACGCCGCCCTGATGTCTTTGGACGACGGCCGGTACGCCAGTTCAGCCCAGGCCGAGCCACTTGTTTCACGTGAAACCTTGGTCGAGCTTTACCAGCCCGTGGTCGAGCAGGTGGAGATTGCTGCCAAATATGCGGGCTACATCGACCGGCAAAAAGAAGAGGTGGGTCGATCGGCTTTTTACGAGGGGCTGAAACTGCCGCCGGACTTGGACTACATGCAAGTGGCGGCCTTGTCGATCGAGGCGCGGCAAAAATTGCAAAAGCACCGTCCTGAAACCCTGGGCCTGGCCTCACGTATTTCCGGCATCACCCCTGCCAGCATTTCCTTGTTGCTGATCCATTTGAAGAAGACGGGGATGCGCGGGTTCGCGACCTTGCCCCCGGTGCACGTGCCGCAAGGCGAAACTTCAACATGAGTGCGGACTTGCGCGAGACCTTGCGCCGTGGGGCTTTGGCGCTGTCCTTGTCTTTGGACGAGCGGCAGTTTGACTTGCTGATGGACTATCTGGCCCTGATCCTGAAATGGAATCAGGTCTATAACCTCACGTCCTTACGCGATCCGGCCGAGATGCTGACGCACCACCTGCTCGACAGTCTGGCGGTGATTGGGCCTTTACAGGTGCAAGCCCGGCAGCTCACGCCGGCAGCGGGTGGGCTGCGGCTACTCGATGTCGGCTCCGGTGCCGGCTTGCCGGGGGTGGTGATTGCCATTTGTTCCCCGGATATCGCCGTGACCTGTGTCGATACGGTGGGTAAAAAAGCCGCCTTCATTCAGCAGGTGGCGGTTTCGCTCAAGCTGCCCAATTTGCGGGGACTGCATGCCCGGGTCGAAACGCTGAAAGACACCTACGACGTGGTCAGTTCCCGTGCATTTGCGTCCCTGCTTGATTTCACCCGGGGCTCGCAGGCGGCATTGGCACCCGCCGGGATTTGGCTGGCCATGAAGGGCAAACAGCCCATTGATGAGATGGCGCATTTACCCAAGAACGTGCAGGTGTTTCACGTGGAACAGCTGCAGGTGCCTGAACTGCCGGCCGAGCGCTGTATCGTCTGGATGCGCCACGCCAACTGAATCCGCGCATTGGGTGCAGCGGCGCTGATCTGCAGGCCTTGTTTTCGAGTCTTTCACGGCAAATCCGACGAACCACGCGCCCGCGAGGGAAAACCTCACGTAAACTCGGCGCTTCTGTTTTCAAAAATTCCCATGTTTGGCCTGACTGACTACGGCGCTTTTGTCGTCGCAATAATCGTTTTTTTGCTGGTTCCCGGGCCTGGCAATCTGGCCTTGATCACGTCCACCAGCAAGGGGCAAGTCCGCGGTGGCCTGGCCGCCACACTGGGGGTGATCGCGGGTGACCAGGTGTTGATGTGGCTGGCGGTGGCGGGTGTCGCCGCCGTGTTGGAGGCAACGCCGCTGGTGTTTCAGGCGGTGCAGTGGGCGGGCGCCGCGTACTTGGCCTGGTTGGGCCTGCGCATGGTGTTGTCCCGGCCGGGGGATGCCCCGGTCCTGACCATGCGGCCAAGCCATTTCTTTCGGCAAACTTTGTTCATCACCTTGCTCAACCCCAAGGCGATCGTTTTTTACATGGCCTTTTTCCCCTTGTTCATCGATCCCACCCAGCATCAGGGCTTTAAAACGTTTGTGTTCATGGCCGTGACGATCGCGGCCCTTACCTTTCTGTACGGCCTGACGCTGGTGCTCTTGATCCGTCACTTCGCAACCCAATTGAAGGCGCGCCCGGTGATCGGACAGACGCTGGAAAAACTGGCCGGCCTGTTGCTGATTGGTTTTGGTGCCCGCCTCGTTTTGTTTCGCTGACTCATTTGCCACCTCCATAACAAACCAAGGGAATTCACATGGCCAAAATATTCTGCGTCGCCAACCAAAAAGGAGGCGTTGGCAAAACCACCACCACGGTGAATCTAGCCGCCGGTTTGGCCAAGGTGGGGCAGCGGGTCTTGATGGTGGACCTGGATCCCCAGGGCAATGCCACCATGGGCTCGGGCGTGGACAAACGCACCCTGACGCACACCGTGTACGACGTTTTACTGGAATCAGCCTCCGTGGCCCAAGCGCGTGTGACCAGCCAAAAGCTGATCGACGGGGGCTGCAGTTACGATGTTTTGGGCGCGAATCGGGAGCTCGCCGGGGCTGAAGTCGAGTTGGTGGATGTTGAAAGACGTGAGCGCCGACTTCGTGAAGCGATCAATGCTGTAGACACTGAGTATGATTTTGTTTTGATCGATTGTCCGCCCAGTCTGTCTATGCTCACGCTCAATGGCCTGTGCTGTGCCCATGGGGTGATCGTGCCCATGCAGTGCGAATACTTTGCGCTGGAAGGTCTCACAGACCTGGTCAACACCATCAAGCAGGTGCACGCCAACCTGAACCGCGACTTGGAGTTGATCGGTTTGCTGCGCGTCATGTTTGACCCGCGCATCACCTTGCAACAGCAGGTGAGCGATCAATTGAAGTCCCACTTTGGCAACAAAGTTTTTGACACCGTGATTCCCCGCAACGTGCGCCTGGCCGAGGCACCCAGTTATGGCCTGCCTGGCGTGGTGTTTGACCCGTCCTCCAAAGGCGCGCAAGCCTTTGTGACCTTTGCCCAGGAAATGGTCGACCGTCTTCACCAAGGCCTGGCCGCTTGAACTGCCCGCTGTGCAACAGATGACATCGCTC
>CANGMW010000223.1 GCA_947454695.1 Comamonadaceae bacterium
GCGGTTTTGGCGCTTCACGCACCGGCAGCCACTCGCGCAGACGCTGCGGACTGCCGCGTGCCCCGCTGGCCAAATAGTCGGCCAGCAGATGGGCACGCGCCACCTCGGGGGATAAACCGCGCACCTCGGTGAAATAGTCGTACACCGCGTCGACCAGCTGCTCGGGGCTCAAGTCCCGGGTCTGGCCCGTGCGCGTCCACAGCCATTGCGAAAAATCCGAAAACGCAGCGAAGGCCGACGGCCCCTGCATGAGCAAGGCCATGCTGGCGCTGAACCGACCGGCGTTGGCCACCAAATCCCAGTACCGTGCCAAGCGGGTGAAGGCCTGCACTTCCTCGGCGCTGAGCACCCCGGTTTGCTGCACGCTGTAGGGCGGCTCACTGTCGTAGACCATGCCATGTGCCTGCGTATGCCGCGCAATTGGCGTGCCCCGCAAGCGCTTGAGTAGCCCCAGCTGAATTTCATGCGGCCCCAAAGCGTGCAGACGATCAAAGCCCGCAGCAAAGCTCGCCCAGGATTCACCAGGCAAACCAAAAATCAAATCCGTGTGCAAATGCGCCTGGCTGTGCGACACCAACCACTGCAGGTTGTCCTGGGTTTGCGCGTTGTCCTGCCGACGCGAGATGCGTTGCTGCACCTCTTCGTTAAAGCTTTGAATACCCACCTCAAACTGCAAGACGCCGGGCGGAAACTGCGCGATCAAGTCCTGAAGGCGCTGCGGCAAATGGTCCGGGATCAGCTCAAAATGCACGAACAAACCGTCGGTCAAACGGTCCAGGAAAAACTCCAGGATACGCACCGAGGCCTCAATTTTCAGATTGAAGGTGCGGTCCACAAACTTGAACTGGCGCGCCCCCCGTTGGTACAACCGCTCCAGCGTCTGCAAAAAATCGTCCAGCTCAAAGGCCCAGGCCGTTTTGTCCAGCGAACTCAAACAAAACTCGCACTTGAAGGGGCAACCGCGCGACGCTTCCACATACAAGACCCGGTGCAACAAGTCGTCATCGCTGTACGCGTCATATGGCAAGGCGATGTCGGCCAGGGGCGGCTGCTCTCCGGCGATCACTTTCATCAGGGGCTGCGGGCCGTGCAGCAATGCCTGACACAGCTTGGGAAAACTCACATCGCCCCAGCCGGTGATCACATGGTCGGCCAGCGCGACGATGGCCTGTTGATCCCACTCATGGCTCACCTCCGGCCCGCCCAAGACCACACGGATGTCGGGCCGGCGGGCTTTGATCAGGCGCACCACCTCGGTACTCTGCGTCACATTCCAGATATAGACCCCCAAACCGATGACGCGCGGGTTGAGCGCCAGCAACTCGTCCACGATTTGACTCACCGGTCGGTGGATGGTGAATTCGCGCAGCACCGTTTGCTGGCGCAAGGCTTCACTGCCATGCCGCGCCATATTGGCCAGCAAATAGCGCAAGCCCAAACTGGCGTGGATGTACTTGGCGTTGAGCGTGGTCAGAACAATGCTGGCGGCATTGACCGTTTCACGGACGGGTTCGGAGCTTGGCATCGCCCCATTATCCGGGGACGCTTGACTTATAGTGCTTGCATGACGCTTTTCCATCGCTTGGGCAAGGCCTTGCTGGCCTGTTTTTTCACATCGCTTCTAGGTTGTTCACTGTTGGCGCACGCGCAGCCCGCCGTGGTCACCACGCCCCAGGTGCGCGCCGAACTGATGGCCTATGCCCCCGAAGGCGTGGTGGCGGGTCAAGCCGTGTGGGTCGGCCTGGAATTGCGACACCAACCCGGCTGGCACAGCTATTGGAAAAATGCAGGCGACTCCGGCTTGCCCACCACCTTGGATTTCAGCTTGCCCGAGGGCGTGATGGCGCGCGACACCGCCTGGCCGATCCCGCAAAAAATCACGCTGGGCAGCATCGTGAACTACGGCTATGACGACACGGTCTTGCTGCCCGTGCCGCTGATCATCTCCAGCCAATTCAAACCATCGGCGCTCAAGCCTGAGCTGGTGGTCAAGCTCAAAGCCAGCTGGCTGGTCTGTCGCACCGAATGCATCCCGCAAGAAGGTGAGTTTTCTGTGCGTATTCCTGTTCGTGGCTCCACCGCCTTGAATGCCCGCAGCTTCGAGGCAGCACGACTGGCTCAGCCCCAGACTCTGCGTGCCAGTCCGGCCTCCAAACTGCGCATCGAGGGGCAAAGCCTCACCGTCGCCATTGACCAACTCCCGACCAGCTTGCGGGGCAAGCAGCTCGATATTTTTCCTGAAACCTCAGGCGTGATTGAGGCCTCGGCACCCTGGCAGCAAAGCTGGCGTGGCGATGTGTGGACGGCCAGCCTGCCCATTGCCGCCCAGCGTGACAGCGATCCGGCCCGTCTTGCGGTGGTCCTCACCAGTGAGCACCATGGCTGGCGAACCAGCCTGCCGATCTCCGGCACCTGGCCGGCCGTCAAAGCTTTGCCGGCTTTGACAAGCCCAACACCCCGGGCTAGCGCCGCCCCCGCAACCCCGCCTTCAACGCCTCCAAGCGCTGTGCCCATGTCCCTGCTGGCCGCCATGCTGGGCGCCTTGCTGGGCGGGCTGATCCTCAACCTCATGCCCTGCGTCTTCCCGGTGCTGGCCATCAAACTCATGAGCTTTGGGCGTCATGCTGAAGACGCCCGCAGCCACCGCCTGAGCGGCCTGGCCTACAGCGTTGGTGTGGTGCTGAGTTTTGTCGCGCTTGGCGTGCTCCTGCTCAGCCTGCGCGCGGCCGGAGAGAGTTTGGGCTGGGGCTTTCAATTGCAAAACCCGCTGGTGGTGGCGACGCTGGCCGCGCTCTTCACGCTGATCGGCTTGAACTTTGCCGGCATGTTTGAGTTTGGTCAGTTTGCGCCGTCTTCTTTGGCGGCCTTGCAGCTTCAACATCCGGTGCTGGATGCATTTCTGACGGGCGTGCTGACCGTGGCGGTGGCTTCTCCCTGCAGCGCGCCCTTTATGGGCGCCTCCTTGGGTCTGGCGATCACCCTGCCTGCAGCACAAGGCCTGCTGATTTTTGCCAGCCTCGGCTTGGGCCTGGCACTGCCTTTCTTGCTCGCCAGCATGGTGCCTGCGGTAGCGCGCGCCCTGCCCCGGCCCGGCCCATGGATGGCGGTGTTTCGCCAGTTCATGGCCTTCCCCATGTTCGCCACGGTGGTCTGGCTGGTCTGGGTGTTGGGCCAGCAAAGTGGTATCGACGGTGCGGGTGCTTTGATGGCTTTGTTGGTCATCTTCAGCGCCTTGATTTGGTCGTTCACACACACAGGCCGCACGCGCCTGCTGCTCACGATAGTTTGGCTGGTCGTGGCAGCTTGGGCCATGACCACCATGGGGCCCAACATCGTGAAAGTGAGCGAGCCGGCCACCAGCAATGCGGCCACTGAGCGCTGGCAGACTTGGTCGGCCCAGCGCGTGGCACAAGCCGTGAGCCAAGACCAGCTGGTGTTTGTGGATTTCACCGCCGCATGGTGCGTGTCTTGCCAGTACAACAAAAAAACCACGCTGAGCGACCCCGGCCTGCTGGCTGCGCTGGACAGCAAGCATGTCGTGTTGCTGCGGGCTGACTGGACGCGGCGCGACGCGGCCATCACAAAAGCGCTGGCTGAACTGGAGCGCAATGGCGTGCCGGTCTATGTGTTCTACAAGCGGGGGCAGACGCCCGTGGTGTTGTCTGAAATTTTGAGCGTGGACGACATGCAGCAGGCGCTGGCCAAGCTGTAGACAACCCTGTAGAGATCCATTGGCACCCTGACGATGATCAAACAGGGGCCACAAAGCGCGTCGACGCCCATACAAGCCTGCGACAATGACGGGATGAGCTCTACGAACCCTTTCCCCCCTCTCCAAAACGACACTTTTTTGCGCGCCTGCCTGCGTCAGGCCACCGACCACACCCCGATGTGGCTGATGCGCCAAGCCGGACGCTACTTGCCCGAGTACTGCGCCACCCGCGCCAAGGCCGGCAGTTTCATGGGGCTGGCCACCAATGTGGACTTTGCCACCGAAGTGACCCTGCAGCCGCTGGAACGCTACAAGCTGGATGCGGCCATTTTGTTCAGCGACATCCTCACCGTGCCCGACGCCATGGGTCTGGGTCTGAGCTTTGCACAAGGCGAAGGCCCGCGCTTTGCCACCGCCGTGCGTGATGAAGCCGCCGTAGCCAAGTTGGCCGTGCCGGACATGGACAAGCTGCGCTATGTGTTTGATGCCGTCACCTCCATCCGCAAAGCGCTCAACGGGCGCGTGCCCTTGATCGGCTTTTCAGGCAGCCCCTGGACGCTGGCGTGCTACATGGTCGAGGGCGCAGGTTCAGACGACTACCGCC
>CANGMW010000224.1 GCA_947454695.1 Comamonadaceae bacterium
GAGCTCAATATTTTGCAAGCCACGATGCTGGCCATGCGCCGCGCCGTTCAGGGTCTGCGCTTGAAACCGGCCAAAGTACTGGTGGACGGCAACCGCCTGCCCGTCCTTGATGTGCTGGCCGAAGCCATCGTCAAAGGGGACGCCAAAGTGCCCGCCATTTCCGCGGCGTCGATTCTGGCCAAGGTATACCGAGACCGTTGGTGCCAGGAGTATGACCAGGCATTCCCTCAATACGGTTTTGCCGTGCACAAAGGCTATGGCACGCCAAAGCATCTGGCCGCCTTGCGCGAGCACGGCGCCTGCCCGCAGCACCGTAAAACTTTCAGCCCGGTCACGGAGGTGTTGAAATGACCGTGCCAGTGGTGCAGATCACCTCGCGTGACAACCCCTTGCTCAAAGAATTGCGCAAGCTCTCTACGGACAGCACGGCTTACCGCAAGCTCGGGCGTTTCTGGGCAGAGGGCGACCACTTGGGCTTGGCCGCACTGGCCCAAGGCGCTCGCCCGGAATTGGCAGTGTTCACCGAGTCGGGTTGGCGAACCGCAGCGCCTGCGCTCACCCAGGCAGCTGCCAAAAATGTGGTGATGCCCGACGCCTTGTTTGCCGATATCAGCGGCTTGGAGTCGCCGGCGCCCATGGGCTTTGTGATGGCTTTGCCCGAGGCCGCTTTCCTGCAGCCCGATGTGCCCACCGTGATCCTGGACCGGGTGCAAGACGCCGGCAATGTGGGCTCGATTTTGCGCAGTGCGGCGGCTTTCGGATTCCGCCAGGTGCTGGCCCTCAAAGGCACCGCGGCCTTGTGGAGCCCCAAAGTGCTGCGTGCCGGCATGGGGGCGCATTTCGGACTGCAGTTGATCGAGTCGCTGGCGCTGAGTGCACTGGACGATTTGCAGGTTCCGTTGCTGGTCACCAGCTCCCACCAAGGCGAGCTGATTCACCAGCTGGCAATACCCCATCCCTGCGCCTGGGCCATGGGCCATGAAGGGCAGGGGGTGTGTGATGAGCTGATGGCGCGAGCGCAGCAGTATGTGCGCATCGGGCAGCCCGGCGGGCAGGAGTCGCTCAATGTGGCGGCCGCCGCGGCGATTTGCCTGCATGTCAGCGGCTTTCAGGTGGGCGGCTGATCCAAAGGGCCTCTGCCCTCGGCTATAATTGCAAACTGTTCAGAAATCCAGCCGCCCCAGCGCATTTCAAGCCGAACCCCTCTCAAAAGCAGCAGCCAGGACTCGTTTCTTGTGAATGCGTGGGCGCGCCCGTAACCAACGGAGTACCCCGTGCTTTTGTCTCTCCAGGGAACCAACCCTCACGCCATTCTGGCGCTCGCAGACGGCACAGTCTTTATCGGTCAGTCGATTGGTGCCACCGGCACCACGGTGGGTGAGGTGGTGTTCAACACCGCCATCACCGGCTACCAGGAAATCCTCACCGACCCCAGTTATTGCCAGCAGATCGTGACGCTCACGTACCCGCACATTGGCAACTACGGGGTCAATGCGGAAGACATCGAAGCCGACAAAGTCCATGCCGCCGGCCTCATCATCAAAGACCTGCCGATGCTGGCGTCCAACTTCCGATCCACCATGAGCTTGTCCCAGTACCTGGTGCAGGAAAACACGGTGGCCATCGCCGATATCGACACGCGCCAGCTCACCCGTTTGCTGCGCAGCCAAGGCGCGCAAAACGGTGCCATCGTCGGCTTGCCCCCCGGGCAGGCGGTGACGCAGGACCACATTGACGCTGCCTTGGCTGCCGCGAAAAAAGCCCCCAGCATGGCGGGCCTGGATCTGGCCAAAGTGGTCACGGTGCAAAAACCATATGCCTGGACGCAATCCGAGTGGGAATTGGCAAGGCAGGACGGCACACCGGGCTACGGTGAACAAACCGCGCCGCGCTTCCATGTGGTGGCGTTTGACTTCGGCGTGAAGAAAAACATCCTGCGCATGCTCGCGCAGCGTGGCTGCAAGGTCACGGTGGTGCCGGCGCAAACCTCGGCGGCCGAGGTGCTCAAGCACCAGCCCGATGGCGTCTTTCTCTCCAACGGCCCGGGCGACCCGCAGCCTTGCGATTACGCCATTGCCGCCGCACGTGAACTGATCGAGACCGGCATCCCCACCTTCGGCATCTGTTTGGGTCACCAGATCATGGCGCTGGCCTCCGGGGCCAAGACTTTCAAGATGAAATTCGGCCACCACGGCGCCAACCACCCGGTCAAGGACTTGGACACCGGCCGCGTGTCCATCACCAGTCAGAACCACGGTTTTGCGGTGGACGAAAAATCGCTGCCTGCTAATTTGCGGGCCACGCACGTGTCGTTGTTTGATGGCACCTTGCAGGGTCTGGCGCGTACCGACAAACCGGCGTTTTGCTTCCAGGGCCACCCGGAAGCTTCCCCCGGTCCGCACGACATTGCTTACCTCTTTGACCGCTTCACCGCGCTGATGGAGAAAAAACAATGAGCCACCCCGTTCACGGCCTGGCCGTTTCAATGCCTCACGATGGGGTTCATGCTCTGATCGAGCGGTTCTGCGAGAGCAACAATGCCTAAGCGTACAGACATCCAATCCATTCTCATCATCGGCGCCGGCCCGATCATCATCGGTCAGGCCTGCGAGTTCGACTACTCCGGCGTGCAGGCCTGCAAGGCTTTGCGCGAAGAGGGCTACAAGGTCATCCTGATCAACAGCAACCCGGCCACGATCATGACCGACCCCGCCACGGCGGACGTCACCTACATCGAGCCCATCACCTGGCAGACGGTTGAAAAAATCATCGCCAAAGAGCGCCCCGACGCCATCCTGCCCACCATGGGCGGCCAGACCGCGCTCAACTGCGCGCTCGACTTGTGGCACAACGGCGTTTTGGAGAAGTACAAAGTCGAGCTGATCGGCGCCACGCCCGAAGCGATTGACAAGGCCGAAGACCGGCTCAAGTTCAAAGACGCCATGACCAAAATCGGTCTGGGCTCAGCCCGCTCGGGCATTGCCCACAGCATGGAAGAAGCATGGGGCGTGCAAAAGACGGTGGGTTTCCCGACCGTCATTCGCCCCAGCTTCACGCTGGGCGGCACGGGCGGTGGCATTGCCTACAACGCCGAAGAGTTCGAGGTGATCTGCAAGCGCGGCTTAGAGGCCTCGCCTACCAACGAGCTGTTGATTGAAGAATCCCTGCTCGGCTGGAAAGAGTACGAGATGGAAGTGGTGCGCGACAAGGCCGACAACTGCATCATCATCTGCTCGATCGAAAACCTGGACCCCATGGGTGTGCACACCGGTGACTCCATCACCGTGGCGCCCGCCCAAACTTTGACCGACAAGGAATACCAGATCATGCGCAACGCCAGCCTGGCGGTGTTGCGCGAGATCGGTGTGGACACCGGCGGCTCCAATGTGCAGTTCTCGGTGAACCCGAAGGACGGCCGCATGATCGTCATCGAGATGAACCCACGCGTGAGCCGCTCATCGGCGTTGGCCTCCAAGGCCACGGGTTTTCCGATCGCCAAAGTGGCGGCCAAGTTGGCGGTGGGCTACACGCTCGATGAGCTGCGCAACGAGATCACCGGTGGCGCCACGCCGGCGAGCTTTGAGCCCAGCATCGACTATGTGGTCACCAAGATCCCGCGCTTTGCCTTCGAAAAATTCCCCACTGCCGACAGCCGCCTGACCACCCAGATGAAATCGGTGGGCGAGGTGATGGCCATGGGCCGTACCTTCCAGGAATCGTTCCAGAAAGCCCTGCGCGGTCTGGAGGTTGGCGTGGATGGCATGAACGAGAAAACCCAGGACCGCCAGGTGCTCGAGCGTGAATTGGGCGAACCCGGCCCGGACCGCATCTGGTATGTGGGCGACGCGTTTGCCTCGGGCTGGTCAGTGGACGAGGTGCACAACCTCACCAAAATCGACAAATGGTTTTTGGTGCAGATCGAACAGATCGTCAAGATCGAGCTCGATTTGGATCAACTCACGGCCACCCATGGCGACAAAGCGCTGGCCCAACTCGACGCGCCCACCATGCGCAGCCTGAAGAAAAAAGGCTTCGCAGACCGCCGTCTGGCCAAGCTGCTCAAGACCACCGAGAAGGCCGTGCGCGAGGCACGCCGCGCGCTCAAGGTGCGCCCGGTTTACAAGCGCGTAGACACCTGCGCGGCCGAATTCGCCACCAACACCGCCTACATGTACTCCACCTACGAGGACGAGTGCGAGGCCGAGCCCACGAACAAGAAAAAAATCATGGTGCTCGGTGGCGGCCCCAACCGCATCGGCCAAGGCATTGAGTTCGACTATTGCTGCGTGCACGCCGCACTGGCCATGCGCGAGGA
>CANGMW010000225.1 GCA_947454695.1 Comamonadaceae bacterium
ATGTTCATGGACGCGCTGCAAGCCGCTTGAGGCTGATCGGCCAGCGGCCAGCGCATTCGTCCTGCGACCTTCGTCCTGCGCCTTCGACCTTCACCGATCGTGCGTTGATTTTTTGCCCGTCAGGGCAGCGGTGCGCCGTCCACAAACACACGCAACTCGCCGGGGGCAAACGGTGTCCAGACTTCATCGGTGGTCAGCGGCGCGGTGACGACCACCGCCACCCGGTCCCCTGCCTGGGCGTGTTCGGCGAAATTAATGCGCACGTCCTCGTCACTCAAAGTGGCATGGGCAAACGGGTGCTGGCGCACCACGTGAAATAACTGGGTGGAGGCATGGGCCCACAGCGCCTCGCCATTGCTGAGTAAAAAATTGAAGGTGCCATGGCGAGCAATTTGGGGTGTGAGCTCGCGCAGGGTCAGCGTGAGCTCTTCAATGCTGGGCACCGTGGCGTGGGATTTGGCCAGCTCTTGCATCAGCCAGCAAAACGCGCGTTCGCTGTCGGTGCTGCCCACCGGATGAAAGCCCGCATGCAGGCGCGGCGCATAGTCTTTCAAGTCGCCGTTGTGCGCAAACACCCAGTAGCGACCCCAAAGTTCGCGCACAAAGGGGTGACAGTTCTCCAGACGTACCTCGCCTTGGGTGGCCTTGCGGATGTGGGCGATGACGTTTTGACTCTTGATCGGGTAGTGGCGGATCAACTCGGCCACCGGTGACTCGCTGGCTGCTTGGTGGTCAACAAAATGGCGCAAGCCTTTGTCTTCGAAAAACGCAATGCCCCAGCCGTCGCCATGGTGGTCGGTGTTGCCGCCGCGCTCGGCAAAGCCGGCGAAGCTGAACATCACGTCAGTGGGTACATTGCAGTTCATTCCAAGCAATTGGCACATGGGCTTATTCTCTCCGATGCGCCGACTGGGCATTCAGCTTCCAGGCTGCCAACAGGGCCAAGGCGCAAATGGCGGCGAGCAATAAAAAAGATTCATGAAAGGCGGCCAAGCGTTCAGGAGAACTGCTGCCTTGGGTCAAGCTGGCGCCATGCACGGCTAAGCGCCATTCCAAAAATATCCCGCACACACTCACACCCACAGCGCCCCCGAGGATGCGCAAAAAATTGATGGCGCTGGAGCCTTGCGGAATCAGCGTGGCGTCAATGCCGCGCATGGCGCCCAGGTTGAGGGACGGCAGGATGAAACCCAGGCCGATGCGTCCCAATATCGCCCACGCCACCAGCCAGACGATGGCGGTGTCGGCTTGTAAGGTGACCATCAAGGCAAAGGACGCGGCCAACAGTGTCAAGCCGATGCTCACCAGCAAGCGGGTCGGGTGGCGGTCTGCCAGTCGGCCCGCCAGCGCAATGGTGGTCGCCAGTACAAAGCCGGCGGGCAAAAGCGTGGTGCCCACATAAGAGGGCGACAGCGACAAGCCCAACTGCATGAAGACGGGCAGAAGGTAGGTCGAGCCAAATAGCGCCATGCCATAGATGAACGCCACGATGCTGCTCATGGCAAAGGTGCGGTGCGTGAACAAGACGGGGTTGAGTAAGGGCGTGTTGCCGCCCTGTGCCTGGCCCTGGCCAAGCCGTTGTTGCCGCCGCCAAAAACCAAGCAGCGTGACGATGGACATGCCCATCAGTGCCAGCGCAGGCCATGAAAAGCCGACATGGAACTGCACCAGGCTGTTGAGAAAGCACAAGGTGCCCACGCTGGCCAGCAACAGGCCCGGCCAATCCAAGGTGTCGGCTCCTTGCCCTGCGGCTTGACCGCGGGGGGCTGACGTCGGTACAAAGCGCTGCGCCAGCCACAACGAGACCACGCAAAACGGCACGACCATGAAGAAGATCGAGCGCCAGCCAAACCAGTCCACCAGCACGCCGCCGATGCTGGGGCCCAGCGCGGGGGCTAACACCACGCCCATGCCAAAGATGCCGCTGGCCCGCCCCTGCTCGTGCGGCTCAAAGGCCCGCATGATGATGATGGCGGGGATGGGCTGCACCACGCCGGCGGCCAAGCCTTCGGCCACGCGCGCGGCCAAAACCAGGCTGAAGTGGTCGGCCAGACCGCCCACCACACCGCCCGCCAGCAGAAGCACCATGGTGCCGCTGTAAGTACGTCGATAACCATACCGTGCCAGCAGCCAGGGCGTGGTGAGCATGGACACGGTCATGGCGACCATGAAGCCCGAAGACACCCATTGCGCGCGTTCCTGGCCCAGGTCGAAATGCAGACTCATGCCCGGAACCGCCACATTGATGATGGTGGAGGACATGATGGAGGCCATCGTGCCGATCATCACGGACAAGAGCAGCAGCCAGCGGTAGCGCTCGCCGTAACGCGCGCGCAGTTCAGGCAGGCTCGATGGGTGCGTCACACGGACTGACTCTTAGTGGGCGGATCGCACGCTTAAATTGGCAACGCGGGTGACATTGTCCAAAGCAGCTCGCAGCACCTGTGCGAGTTGCGAGGCGTCAGCTTGAGGCAGTGGGCTGAGCAACTCAACCTCCACTTCCAAGCCGCTGTCCAGGTAATGCAAGCGCCAGTTGGCCGGCCCCGGCATGAGCGGCTGCAACACGGCCAGCACGTCAGGCCGGCTGGGCAGCTCCAAAATTTTGCCGATGCGTCGCGCATGGATCGGGTCGATGTGCACCGTGCACTCGGCCACGCGGTGGGTGGCGCGCACCACGTCGCTGATGCGCTCGGCAATGTAGTGGCCTTCGGAGACGGTGAGGTGGGAGTCGACCTCCACATGCATGTCGATCACCGCCCAGTCACCCATGCGGCGGGTGCGCAATTCATGCACATCGAGTACGCCGTTGATGAGTAAGGTGGTGTTGCGGATGCGTTTGATTTCTTCGGGGTCCAGCGCGTGGTCGGTCAGGCTGTGAAAGGCCTCCACCGAAAAGCCCCAGCCGGCGCGCGAGATCATGAAGCCCACGATGATGGCGGCCACCGCGTCCATGCTGTGGTAACCCATGAGGTTGGCACCAATGCCCACCGACACCACCAGCGATGAGGCGGCATCGGCCCGTGCGTGCCAGGCGTTGGCGATCAGCATGGAGGATTTGAGCTTTTCGCCGACATGGCGCATGTAGCGAAACAATATTTCTTTGGCGGCCAGCGTCGTCAAAGCAATGGCCAAGGCCACCGGGTGCACAGCGTCCAAGGCTTGGCCATCATGCAACTTCATGCCTGCTGACCACACCATGCCCATGCCGGTGACCAGCAAAATCAGGCCGATGGCCAGCGACGCGGCGGTTTCAAAGCGTCCGTGTCCATAGGGATGCTCCTCGTCCGCTTCGGCGTGCGAGTGGCGCGTGGCAAACAGCACCACGCCATCGGCCACCAGATCAGACAATGAATGCACACCATCGGCGATCAAAGCCTGAGAGCGCGCGAAAAAACCAATCGCGATTTGCGCACTGGCCAGCGTCACATTGACCCACACGCTCACCCAGGTGGAAAACAGCGCTTGCTTTTGTTCCTGGCTGGTGCGGCTCATGGCTGTCCCTCGGCTTGCACACAGGCTTGGCAGACACAGGCCTGACCCCGGGCTTGGGCAGGGATGCGCTCCAACAGTGCGGGGCTGAACTGTTCAGTCGTGCACCAGCACGCGCCTTGCGCAACGCCGGTTTCGCGTTCGATCTCCATGGCGCAGCGGTTCGGTTGGCTGCACAGTGGGCAATGGCTTGGGGACGATGCGCGTTCGGGCTGGGTTGTCATAGAGAGGCCTGTGAAGCGGTCATTCTAGGGCCTGACCTGTCCCCTCGGATAGACTTGCTCTCTCTTTGTTGCTGGCAGTGAACTGACTTGTCCATCTCCCCTTTCACGCGTCGTGTGCTTCTTGCGCTCTTGCTAGGTCACACCCTCTTGCACATGGCCTTGGGCTGGGTGCTGGGCTTGACCGCCGATGAGGCCCATTACGCGTTGTACGCCGCGCATCCTGCGCTGAGTTACTACGACCATCCGCCCTTGGTGGGGTGGATCCAATGGCCGCTGGTGGCCTTGCAGGCGCCCGATGGTTTGCTGCGGCTGGTCCCGCAACTGTTGTGGGTGGCGACGGCTTGGCTGGTGTTTGAACTGGCGCGCCGGCTGCATGTGTTCCTCCAGATTCAAACGTCAGATCCGGACTCTGCCGGCCTGTGGGCCGTGGCGGCTTTGGGTGTCTTACCCGTGTTGCATTTGCTGGGCATTGCCTTGCTGCCCGATACCTTGCTCATGATGTTCACCGCCGCTGCCCTGTTGCAAACCTTGCGCATGTTGGATGCCCAGGTGGCGAGTCGCTGGCGTGAATGGTGTTGGCTGGGGCTGCTGCTGG
>CANGMW010000226.1 GCA_947454695.1 Comamonadaceae bacterium
TTCGGTCAAACCAACTATGGCGCGGCCAAGATGGCCCTGGTCGGCTTGATGCAAACGCTTGCGCTCGAAGGCGCCAAGAACGACATCCGCGTGAACTGCCTGGCCCCCACGGCGGCCACCCGCATGACGGAGGGGCTGATGCCCGAAGCGGTGCTCAATGCCTTGCAGCCGCAGGCGGTGGTACCGGCCATGCTGGTGCTGGCCAGTGCTGACGCACCGACCCGCACCACGCTGTGTGCGGGTGCGGGCAGTGTGGAGGCCGCGCACATCACCATGACGCAAGGCGCATGGATTGGCGTGGGTGAACAAGCCGATGAGCGCTTGGCAGCGTTGCTGACGCAGGTGACGGACCGCACAGGCGATATGGTGCCGGGCAGTGGTTCTGCGCAAGGCACGCATGAAGTCACGCGGGCTATGGAAAAATTGGGCAAGGCCTGAATCGTCTGTTGCTTTAGCAGGGCCCCTTTGACGGGGCTTTGAACATGCCCCTTGGCAGGCAAGAAACGGCCGCTCGTGTTAACTTGCGGTTTGTACAACTGAAGCGGCTAACCTGAGTTCGTCGCCCCCATTTTTTCCATGACATCTGCGACCCCTTCTGTGAGCCAGCGCCTGGCGGACCTGCCAGTGAACACCTTGCTGGGTATGCGCCGCGGCATCGAAAAAGAAAGCCTTCGGGTTTTGCCCAGCGGCCAGTTGGCCATGACGCCGCATTCTGCGGCCCTGGGCTCGGCCCTCACGCACCCGCACATCACCACCGACTTCAGCGAGTCGCAGCTCGAGCTCATCACCGGCGCACACACGGGTGTGCAGGCTTGTCTGGACGAGCTGACTCAAGTGCACCAGTACACCTACCGTTCTTTGCACGATGCCGGCCAGGAGATGCTGTGGGTGTCGAGCATGCCGTGTGGGCTGCCCCACGATGACGACATTCCCCCGGGGCGTTACGGCAGCTCCAACATTGCGCAAGCCAAGCATGTCTACCGCTTGGGTCTGGGCCACCGTTACGGCCGGCGCATGCAGACGATTTCGGGCATTCACTACAACTGGTCGCTGCCGGGCGTGAGCAGCGAGCAGTACTTTGCGCTGATCCGCAATTTCCGCCGCCGCGCGTTTTTATTGCTCTACCTGTTTGGCGCGTCGCCCTCGGTCTGCTCGACTTTTGTGGAAGGCCGTGCGCATGCGCTGGAGCCGCTGGCCCGCAGCACGCACTACATGCCCCACGGCACCTCCTTGCGCATGGGCAGCCTGGGCTACCAAAGCGAGGCGCAGGCCTCGCTGGCGGTGAGCTACAACAGCCTGGAAGGCTATGCCGCGTCGCTGCACGACGCGCTGACCCGTCCCTGGCCGGCTTATGAAGCCATGGGCATTCAAGGGGCCGATGGCAGCTACCTGCAGTTGGCCACCAGCTTGCTGCAGATTGAGAACGAGTTCTACGGCACCATCCGGCCCAAGCGCACCATCTTCCAGGGCGAGCGTCCCTTGCATGCGCTGCGTGAGCGCGGCGTGGAGTATGTGGAGGTGCGCCTGATGGACCTCGACCCGTTTGAGCCGGTGGGTATCAGCGCCGCCACCATGCGGTTTTTGGATGTGTTCTTGCTGCATGCCTTGCTCAGCGACAGCCCCCAAGACAGCCCGCAGGAAATTGTGGAGCTCGCCCGCAATCAGCACTTGACGGCAGCGCGTGGTCGCGAGCCGGGTTTGAAATTGTGGCGCGATGGGCATGACATCAGTCTTCGCGAATGGGGCATGGAGTTGGTGCAAGACTTCGCACCCATCGCGCAGGCGCTCGATGCCGCCAACGCCAGCACCGACTACACCGCGGCTTTGCAATCGGCCCAGGCCAGCTTGGCGCAACCCGAGCGACTGCCCTCGGCCCGGGTGCTGCAAGCCATGGCCGAGCACCATGACAACTCGTTTGTCGGCTTTGTGCGTGAGCGTTCTTTGCAAACGCAAGCCGCGCTGCTGGGCCAAGCATGGCGCAGTGAGCAACAGGCGCATTTTGCCGCCATGGCCGCGCAGTCGCTGCAGGATCAGGCGCAAATTGAAGCCGCTGACTCCATGCCGTTTGAAATCTTCCGGCAGGAATATGTGTCGCCTAAGCGGCTGGGCTAAGTCACAATCCAGACTTCGTTCATTTGACGCAGACAAGAAAGCGCTAGGTCATGGCCATTCAGTGGTTCCCAGGTCACATGCACCTGACCAAAAAAACCATCGAGGAACGCATCAAAGCGATTGATGTCGTGATCGAGATGCTGGACGCGCGCCTGCCCGGCTCCAGCGCCAACCCGATGCTGGCGCAGCTGACCCAAGGCCGCCCGAGTTTGAAGGTGCTCAACAAGCAAGACCTGGCCGACCCCGAGCGCACCGAACAATGGCTGGCGCACTACAACGCGCTCAGCAGCACCCGTGCGCTGGCGCTGGACGCCTCGGCCAAAGCGGCGACGCAACGCCTCATTGCGGCGTGCCATGAACTCGCCCCGCTGCGTGGTGGTCTGGCCAAGCCCATGCGTGTGCTGATTTGCGGCATTCCCAATGTGGGCAAATCCACCCTGATCAACAGCCTGGTGGGCAAGCGCGCGGCCAAGGCAGCCGATGAAGCGGGCGTGACCAAGGCCGAACAGCGCATTTCGTTGGCCGATGATTTTTACCTCTACGACACGCCGGGCATGCTGTGGCCGCGCATCATCGTGGCCAAGAGCGGCTACAACCTGGCCGCCAGCGGCGCGGTGGGCCGCAACGCGTTTGATGATGAAGAGGTGGCGCTGGAGTTGTTGGACTACTTGCGCACCCCCTATGCGCATGTGTTGGAGCAGCGCTACCAACTCACCGGTGCGGCGGCACAAACGGATGAAGAACTGCTCGCCAACATCGCCCGCAAACGCGGGGCTTTGCTCAGCGGTGGTCGCGTCAACTTGCAAAAAGCGGCTGAGCTGCTGATCCACGACTTTCGTGCCGGGGTGTTGGGGCGCATCACGCTGGAGACGCCGCTCGAGTTTGCAGACTGGCTCGCACACGGGCAAAAGCTCGATGCCGAGCGTCAGGCGCGCAAGGACGAAATCGAGACCAACCGCCTGATCAAGTTCAAAAAAATCCCGCGCCCGCCGCGCGAAGGCTCACGCTAAAGCGCTGGCTCAAAGGTCGGAGCCCCGAACCCGCACGTCGGAGCAGGGGTAGGCCACACAAGGCAGCACATAGCCTTCTTCCTTTTCTTCAGGGCTCAAGCCCGGCCAATCGATCTCGTAGCGCACGCTGCCGCTCTCCAGTTGACCGATGCAGGTTCTGCAGGTGCCATTGCGGCAGGAGCTCGGCCAGTTGATGCCACCCATCTCCATGGAGATCAGCAAAGGCTCTTGCGCCCAGGCGTCAAAGGGCACGCCATCAGGTTCGGCGTGGCCATTGAAAAAAATCGGATGCTCGGTGCTTGGATCAGTGGGGTTCATACGGAGTGCTAAATCAAAATGCAAGCGTTAGCATAAGCGCAGGCGACAAGCTTTTAAAAATTCTAAGGAGAACGCTGTGATTTCTAACAAAACCCCAGGGATGCGCTTGGGACGGATGCTGGTGCTGGCCTTGCTGACCGGGCTGCTGAGCTTCGGGGCGACTGCCCAACTTCGTCCGAAGGTGCTGGATGCAGGCGTCACCCAACCTGCGTCGGCCATCTATATTGGCAACAGTTTTTTTTACTTCAACAACAGCTTGCACAGCCATGTCGGCTCGCTCATTGCCGAGGGGATGCCGGGCTTTAAACACCGCGCCACCTCGGCCACCATCAGCGGCTCCGGTTTTGACTGGCATGACGTGGCTTCGTACTTCCGGCCCAATGCCATTGGCAGTTATTCGTTTGACGCGAACAACAAGGTGGTCTTTAACAAGATGGACCGTTTGTTTGACGTAGCCATCCTGATGGACTGCAGCCAATGCCCGCTGCACCCGCAACTCAAAGAGGTGTTCAAAGAGTACGCCAAAAAACACAGTGACACCGTGCGTCAACATGGCGCGCAGCCCGTGTTCTTCATGTCCTGGGCTTACCAGGATGCACCGGCCATGACGGAGCAACTGGCCCAGGCCTACACGCAGGCCGGCAACGACAACGGCGTCATGGTGATTCCTGCTGGGCTGGCGTTTGCACGTTCCATCGCTCAAAAACCGGATCTCAATTTGTACGCGCCTGACAAGCGCCATCCCAGTCTGGCCGGCACCTACTTGGCTGCGTGCACCACTTACGCGGCCTTGTTCAAAAAATCACCGGTGGGGATGAAGTACAACGCGGGCCTCTCAGCCGAGGTGGCGGCCCACCTGCAA
>CANGMW010000227.1 GCA_947454695.1 Comamonadaceae bacterium
CATCACGGGATGCTCTTTGATCACCTCTTCCAAGATGTCCCACACCACCGGCGTGCCCGATTCCACTTCTTTCTTGGCCGCCTTGATGGTGGTCGCAATGCCCATGGCTTCCAGGCGCGAGAAGATGAAAGGCTTGAACAACTCCAGCGCCATCAGTTTGGGCAGACCGCACTGATGCAACTTGAGGGTCGGGCCCACGGTAATAACAGAGCGGCCTGAGTAATCGACGCGCTTGCCCAGCAAGTTCTGACGGAAACGACCGCTCTTGCCTTTGATCATGTCGGCCAGCGACTTGAGTGCACGCTTGTTGGCACCCGTCATGGCCTTGCCACGGCGACCGTTGTCCAGCAAAGAGTCCACAGCCTCTTGCAACATACGCTTCTCGTTGCGTGCAATGATTTCCGGCGCTTTGAGTTCCAGCAAACGGCGCAGACGGCTGTTGCGGTTGATCACGCGGCGGTACAGATCGTTCAGGTCGGAGGTCGCAAAGCGGCCGCCGTCCAGCGGCACCAGCGGACGCAGGTCCGGCGGCAACACGGGCAACACTTCCAGCACCATCCAGCCCGGCTTGATGCCCGACTTTTTGAAGGCTTCCAGAACTTTCAGACGTTTGGCGTTTTTCTTGATCTTGAGCTCAGAGCCGGTCAGGTCGTTGCGCAATTTCTCGATGGTGCCGTCGATGTCGATGCCGTCGAGCAGGTCTTTGATGCCTTCAGCGCCCATCTTGGCCGTGAATTCATCGCCGTACTCTTTGACTTTGGCGTCGTAGTCGTCTTCGGACATGATGCCGAATTTCTTCAGCGGGGTCATGCCGGGATCGGTCACCACATACGCTTCGAAGTACAACACACGCTCGATATCGCGCAGCGTCATGTCCAGCACCAGGCCCAAACGGGACGGCAGGGACTTGAGGAACCAGATGTGAGCGCAAGGTGCGGCCAGGTCGATGTGACCCATCCGCTCGCGACGCACTTTGGTCTGTGTGACTTCAACGCCGCACTTCTCGCAGATCACGCCGCGGTGCTTCAAGCGCTTGTACTTGCCGCACAAGCATTCGTAGTCCTTGATGGGCCCGAAGATCTTGGCGCAAAACAAGCCGTCACGCTCAGGCTTGAAGGTGCGGTAGTTGATGGTCTCGGGCTTTTTCACTTCGCCGAAAGACCAGGAACGGATCTTTTCGGGCGAAGCCATGCCGATGCGGATGGCATCGAAATGCTCATCCGGGGTGAATTGCTTGAACAGGTCGAGTAGTGATTTCATGTCTTCAATCCTTTATGTCTGTTCAGGAACGCTCAAGCTCAATGTCCAGGCCCAGGGAACGAATTTCCTTGACCAGCACGTTGAACGACTCAGGCATGCCCGCTTCAATGGCGTGCTCACCTTTGACGATGTTTTCGTAGACCTTGGTACGGCCTTGCACGTCGTCTGATTTGACGGTGAGCATTTCCTGCAAGGTGTAGGCAGCGCCATAGGCTTCCAGCGCCCAGACCTCCATCTCGCCGAAACGCTGGCCACCGAACTGGGCCTTGCCGCCCAAAGGCTGCTGCGTGACCAAGCTGTAAGGGCCGGTGGAGCGTGCGTGCATCTTGTCGTCCACCAAGTGGTGCAACTTGAGCACGTGCATGTAGCCGATCGTGGTGGGACGCTCAAAGGCGTCACCGGTGCGGCCATCAAACAGGTGGGCTTGCGTGCGGGCAGCCGTGAGGCCTTTGGCCTTGACGACTTCCTCGGGGTACGCCAGCTTGAGCATGGTGCGGATGTCTTCTTCTGCAGCACCATCGAACACCGGCGTTGCAAAGGTCACGCCTTGCGACAAGTTGGCAGCCATTTCCTGAATCTGCCCATCGGTCAATTTGGACAAGTCCTCGCCACGACCGGATTCGTTGTACAGCGTCTCCAGGAACTTGCGCAGCTCAGCCTGTTTGGCCTCGGCTTGCAACATGTCGCCGATGCGCTGACCAATCCCTTTGGCCGCCCAGCCCAGGTGCACTTCCAGCACCTGACCGACGTTCATGCGGGACGGCACGCCCAGTGGGTTGAGCACGATGTCGCACGGCGTGCCGTCGGCCATGTAGGGCATGTCTTCGACCGGAACGATCTTGGACACCACACCTTTGTTGCCGTGACGGCCGGCCATCTTGTCACCGGGCTGCAAGCGACGCTTGACGGCCAGGTAAACCTTGACCATCTTGAGCACGCCTGCGGGCAACTCGTCGCCTTGCGTGAGTTTTTTGCGCTTTTCTTCAAACGACAGATCAAAGCTGTGACGCGTTTGCTCGAGTGAGTTTTTGATGCTCTCCAACTGCGAGGCCACATCATCATCAGCAGGACGAATATCGAACCAGTGGAATTTGTCCACGCCGGCCAAATAAGCCTTGTCGATCTTGCTGCCTTTGGCCAGCTTTTGCGGGCCGCCGTTGGCGATCTTGCCGTTGAGCAATTTCTCAATACGGTCAAAGGCGTCGGCTTCCACGATGCGCAACTGGTCGTTCAGGTCCAGGCGGTAACGCTTGAGCTCGTCGTCGATGATCTGCTGAGCGCGCTTGTCGCGCGTGATGCCTTCACGGGTGAAGACCTGCACATCGATCACGGTGCCTTGCGAGCCCTGATCCACGCGCAGTGAGGTGTCTTTCACATCGCTGGCTTTTTCGCCGAAGATGGCGCGCAGCAGTTTTTCTTCCGGCGTGAGGGTGGTCTCACCTTTGGGTGTGACCTTGCCCACCAGCGTGTCGCCCGGCATGACTTCCGCACCCACGTAAATGATGCCGGAGTCGTCCAGACGGTTAAGTTGCGTCTCGCTCAGGTTGGGAATGTCGCGGGTGATTTCTTCCGCACCCAACTTGGTGTCGCGCGCCATGACCACGAGCTCTTCGATGTGGATCGAGGTGTAGCGGTCTTCGGCCACCACGCGTTCGCTGATCAGGATCGAGTCCTCGAAGTTGTAGCCGTTCCAGGGCATGAAGGCCACCAGCATGTTCTGACCCAGTGCCAACTCACCCAAATCGGTGGAAGCGCCGTCGGCGATCACGTCGCCCTTGGCCAGCTTGTCGCCCTTCTTAACGATGGCGCGCTGATGGATGTTGGTGTTCTGGTTGGAACGCTGGTATTTGATGAGGTTGTAGATGTCCACACCCACTTCGCCAGCTTGTGCTTCGGCGTCGTTCACGCGGACCACCACACGGGTAGCGTCCACATAGTCGACCACGCCGCCGCGGTTGGCCGTGACCACCGTGCCCGAGTCGACTGCAGAGACGCGCTCAATACCGGTACCCACAAACGCTTTTTCAGGGCGCAGCACCGGAACCGCCTGACGCTGCATGTTCGCACCCATCAAAGCGCGGTTGGCGTCATCGTGCTCCAAAAACGGCACCAAAGATGCGGCCACCGACACGATTTGCGCGGGGGACACGTCCATGTACTGCACGCGCTCAGCGCCGACCAAAATGGATTCGCCAGCCTCACGGGCAGACACGAGGTCACCGGTGAGTTTGCCGTCTTTGTCCAAGGTGGCGTTGGCCTGGGCAATCACGTACTTGCCTTCTTCAATCGCAGAGAGGTAATCAATCTGGTTAGTTACCTTGGCATCGACCACGCGGCGGTACGGGGTTTCAATGAAACCGTACTCATTCAAGCGCGCATACAGGGCCAGCGAGTTGATCAGACCGATGTTCGGACCTTCCGGGGTTTCAATCGGGCACACGCGTCCGTAGTGGGTCACGTGCACGTCACGCACTTCGAAGCCGGCACGCTCACGCGTCAAACCGCCCGGGCCAAGAGCCGACACGCGGCGCTTGTGGGTGATCTCGGACAAGGGGTTGGTCTGGTCCATGAACTGCGACAACTGCGACGCACCGAAGAACTCTTTGAGCGCTGCGGAAATCGGCTTGCTGTTGATCAGGTCATGCGGCATGAGCGGGTCTTGCTCGGCTTGGCCCAGACGCTCTTTGACGGCTTTCTCGATACGTGCCAGGCCGGTACGGTACTGGTTTTCAGCCAGTTCGCCCACGCAACGCACGCGGCGGTTGCCCAAGTGGTCGATGTCATCGACTTCACCACGGCCATTGCGCAAGTCCACCAGAATTTTGACGACAGCCAGGATGTCTTCATTGGTCAGCACCATGGGACCGGTCGCTTCGTTGCGACCCATCTTGGCGTTGAACTTCATGCGGCCCACGCGCGACAGATCGTACGTATCGGGGTTGTAGAACAGGCGCTGGAACAGGGCCTGCACGGCGTCTTCAGTCGGCGGCTCGCCGGGACGCATCATGCGGTAAATTGCCACACGTGCAGCAAACTCG
>CANGMW010000228.1 GCA_947454695.1 Comamonadaceae bacterium
ACACCTGCTCGGTGCGCGAGAAAGCGCAGGAGAAGGTGTTTTCAGACTTGGGACGCATCAAGCACCTGAAAAAAAAGGGCGTGAAGATCGGCGTGGGCGGTTGCGTGGCCAGTCAGGAAGGTGCTGCCATCATCGCCCGCGCGCCTTATGTCGATGTGGTGTTCGGGCCGCAAACCCTGCACCGCCTGCCCGAGATGCTGACCCAGCGTGAATTGCAAAAACGCCCGCAAGTCGACATCAGCTTTCCGGAGATCGAGAAGTTCGACCACTTGCCGCCGGCCAAAGTAGACGGCGCCACAGCGTTTGTGAGCATCATGGAAGGCTGCTCCAAATACTGCAGCTATTGCGTGGTGCCTTACACCCGTGGCGAAGAGGTATCGCGTCCATTTGAAGATGTGCTGGTGGAAGTGGCCGGCTTGGCCGACCAGGGCGTGAAAGAAATCAACCTGCTGGGCCAGAACGTGAACGCCTGGCGCGCACCCATGGGCACAACGAGCGAGATGGCCGACTTTGCCACGCTGATCGAGTATGTGGCCGACATCCCCGGCATCGAGCGCATCCGCTACACCACCAGCCACCCCAATGAGTTCACGCCTTCGCTGATTGCCGCCTACGACAAGGTGCCCAAGCTGGTGAGCCACTTGCATTTGCCGGTGCAGCACGGCTCGGACCGCATTTTAATGGCCATGAAGCGCGGCTACACCGCCATGGAATACAAATCCACGGTGCGCAAGTTGCGCGCTATCCGTCCGGACATGGCCATCAGCAGTGATTTCATCGTGGGCTTTCCGGGCGAAACCGACGAAGACTTTGACCGCATGATGAAGCTGATTGACGACGTGGGCTATGACAACTCGTTCAGCTTTATCTTCAGTCCGCGCCCCGGCACACCTGCGGCCAACTTGCATGACGACACGCCGCACGAGGTCAAGCTCAAGCGGCTTCAACACTTGCAAGCCACGATTGACACGTCCATTCGCGCCATCAGCGATAAGCGCGTGGGTACCGTGCAGCGGATTTTGGTGGAAGGCCCTTCCAAGCGGGACGCTGAAGAGCTGATGGGCCGAACCGAATGCAACCGGGTGGTGAACTTCAAGGCGCCGCAGCGGCTGATTGGTCAGTTGGTCGATGTCAACATCACCCAGGCCATGCACTACAGCTTGCGCGGCGAGGTCCTTGTCGCCTGATTTCCCCTTTGAGGCGCTGCGGTTTATTTGGTGGCGATGACGTTCAGACTGATCGGGAAGCCGTAGGGTTTGTAGGCGCTGAAATCTTCAAACATCTCGAAGGCTTTCACGCGCTTCATCTGCGTGAACCCGGCTTGGCGCATGAAATCAAACATGAAAGCCTGGTTGAAGCCGACCTGGTGAAAGTCATACGCGTCCACTTGCCCGCCCATCATCATTTGCATGGCGTGCCATTTCATGCGCACATTCGCCTGTGGGTTGATGAACAGATGGCACAACACATCCCAGTCGGGCACCGAAACGAAGAATTCACCGCCGGGCTTCAAAATGCGATGGATACCTTGGAGGCAAGGCACGACCTGCTGTTGCGCAATGTGCTCGAGCACATGGCTGGCATACACCTTCTCGCACGAGGCATCCGCAAATTGCGAGAGGTTGCTGATGTCACCCACATAGTCCACGCCAGCGTCGGGCTGGATGTTGAGGATTTTCCAACCTTCTTTGACTTGCTTGCCACCGATGTGTAATTGCATGGTGTTCTCTGTGCAAGATTAAAAAGGCATGCCGGGCATGCCCTTCATGCCGCCCATGCGTTTCATCATTTTCATCATGCCGCCACCCTTCATTTTTTTCATCATGTCTTGCATCTGCTCAAACTCCTTGAGCAAACGGTTGACATCCTGAACCTGCACGCCAGCACCTGCAGCGATGCGGCGCTTGCGTGTGGCTTTAATGAGGTCGGGCTTGCGCCGCTCTAAGGCCGTCATGCTGTGGATGATGCCCTGCTTGCGGCGTACATCGCGCTCAACCTTGTCGACATCGATCTGGCCGGCCTTGGCACTCATGCTGGCAGGCAGCTTGTCCATCAGGCTGCTCAAACCGCCCATTTGCTTCATCTGCTGGATCTGGGCCAAAAAGTCATTCAGATCAAAGCCCGCGCCACTTTTGACTTTGGCGGCCAATTTTTGCGCGGCTTCGATGTCCACACCTGCCGTGACCTGCTCGACCAAGGCCAGGATATCGCCCATGCCCAGCACACGACCGGCGTGGCGCTGGGCGTCGAAAATTTCCAGACCATCGAGCTTTTCGCTGGTACCGGCAAACTTGATCGGCACACCCGTGATGGCGCGCACCGACAGGGCCGCGCCGCCCCGCGAATCACCATCGGTCTTGGTCAGGATGATGCCGGTGAGCGGCAGCGCCTCTTTGAAGGCCTTGGCGGTGTTGACCGCGTCCTGACCCTGCATGGCGTCCACCACAAACAGGGTTTCCACCGGCGAGAGCGCAGCGTGCAACTCGCCGATCTCCCGCATCAAGGTCTCGTCGATCGCCAGACGGCCGGCGGTGTCAACCAGCAGCACATCCACAAAATGTTTACGCGCGTAATCCAGTGCAGCCCGCGCAATGTCCAAAGGTTTCTGGTTCGGCGCGCTGGGGAACCATTCGGCGCCGGCCTGCGCGGTCACGGTCTTGAGCTGCTCGATGGCCGCCGGGCGGTACACGTCGGCTGAGACCGTGAGCACTTTCTTTTTGCGCTTGTCGATCAGGTGTTTGGCCAGTTTCGCGGTGGTGGTGGTTTTACCGGCGCCCTGCAAACCGGCCATGAGGATCACGGCAGGTGGCTGGACCGCCAGGTTCAGGTCGCTGACGCCCTCGCCCATGGTGGCTGCGAGTTCCTGATTGACGATGCCCACCAGGGCTTGGCCTGGCGACAGCGAACCCATCACTTCCTGCCCCAAGGCTTTGTCTTTGACGCGGGCGATAAAGTCGCGCACCACCGGCAAGGCCACATCGGCCTCGAGCAGGGCCATGCGCACTTCGCGCAGCATGTCGGCCACATTGGTTTCGGTGATGCGCGCCTGCCCCCGGATTTCTTTGACGAGTCGGGAGAGTTTGTCGGTGAGTGCGGAGGCCATGGGCGGGCTAAACCAAGGTTAGGGGCCAGCGCTGGGCTGGTCAGGTACAAAACGCTAAACTGTACCCATGATTCTAGCCAGTGCCTCTCCTGTTCTTTTGCTGCTGTCGCTTGTGACCGCGCTCGCCTACGCCGTGCCGGCCTTGCCACGCACGACCTTGAGCGCCCCGAATGCGCGCCAAGTACTGTTGCTGGCTTGGACACTGCACGCGGTTTGTCTGGGGCTGGGCTTAAGCGGTGAGATGCCGCGCTTTGGTTTTGCGCCCGCCCTGTCTGTGACGGCCTGGCTGGTGGCCGGGTTTTATGCGGTCGAAAGCCATGTCTACCCCCAGCTCAAAACCCGCTGGGCCTTGTCGGCCCTGGGTGCAGCCGCGGTGCTGCTGGCCTTGGTGTTTCCGGGTAAGGTTTTGCACGCTTCGGCTTCGCCTTGGCTGGCCTTGCACTGGGCGCTGGGTATTGCGTCCTATGGCCTGTTCGCGGCAGCTGCCACCCACGCGTGGTTCATGAACCTGACGGAAGAGCGTATTCGACTGGCGGCAGACACACACACCGGCTTGCCTTTGCTGACCCTGGAGCGGCTCACTTTCCGATTTGTGGCGGCCGGCTTTATTTTGCTTACCGCCACGCTAATCGCTGGCGTGTGGTTCAGCGAGACCTTATACGGGCGGGCTATTCCCTGGAAGTGGGACCACAAAACCATTTTTTCGCTGCTGTCGTGGCTGACCTTTGCGGTGTTACTGCTGGGACGATGGCGTCTGGGCTGGCGGGGTCGTCGCGCGGCCACCATGCTGTATATCGGCTCTGGTCTGCTCTTGTTGGCTTATGTGGGCTCGCGCTTTGTACTTGAGGTTTTCCTTAGGCGGGGCGCATGAAACTGGCCCTGCTGCTGCTCATCGTTTTATTCGCTGCGTGGTTGTGGCGTTCGGGGCGGCAATCCTCTGGCGCGCATCGGCCTTCCCCAAAAAAGCCGGCAGCCCCTCAAGAAATGCTGGCGTGCCTGCACTGCGGCACGCACCTGCCGGCAGTTGAAGCCATCAACGGCCAACGCGGGGTTTACTGCAGCCAGGACCATCGACTCGCAGCGGAGTCCTGAATGACGGCGACCGCAGCGGCATCTTCTTGGTTCGACCCCAAGTC
>CANGMW010000229.1 GCA_947454695.1 Comamonadaceae bacterium
AAAGTTACCTGGAAGGGGTTCAGCCGCCGTTTTTCAAAGCGCTGCTCGACTACGCAGAAGACGGCTCTTATTCCTGGCACTGCCCGGGGCACTCGGGCGGGGTGGCTTTTTTGAAAAGCCCGGTGGGTCAGATGTACCACCAGTTTTATGGCGAGAACATGCTGCGCGCCGACGTGTGCAATGCGGTAGAAGAGCTGGGCCAGCTGCTCGACCACAACGGCGCGATTGGCGAGAGCGAGCGCAATGCGGCGCGCATCTTCAACGCTGACCATTGCTACTTTGTGACCAACGGCACGAGCACCTCCAACAAGATGGTATGGCACCACACGGTGGCGCCGGGCGACGTGGTGGTGGTGGACCGCAATTGCCACAAGTCCATCCTGCACTCCATCATCATGACGGGGGCGGTACCGGTTTTTCTGAAGCCCACGCGCAACCACTTCGGCATCATCGGGCCCATCCCCAAGAGCGAATTTGAACCCGCCACCATCGCGGCCAAGATCAAGGCCAATCCTTTGCTCAAGGGGATCGATCCCAAAAAGGTCAAACCCCGCATCCTGACGCTGACCCAGTCCACCTACGACGGCGTGCTCTACAACACCGAGACCATCAAAAACATGCTCGACGGCTATGTGGACAACCTGCATTTCGACGAGGCTTGGCTGCCGCATGCGGCGTTTCACCCGTTCTATGGTCAGTACCACGCGATGGGCAAGCGTCGGGCGCGTCCGATGAACTCCATGGTTTACGCCACGCAGTCCATCCACAAGTTGCTGGCGGGCATCAGCCAGGCCAGCCATGTGCTGGTGCAGGATTCGCAAAACACCAAGCTGGACCATCACCTCTTCAACGAGGCCTACCTGATGCACACCAGCACCAGCCCGCAGTACAGCATCATCGCCAGCTGCGACGTGGCCGCAGCCATGATGGAGCCCCCCGGCGGCACCGCGCTGGTAGAGGAAAGCATTGACGAATCGCTGAACTTCCGCCGTGCGATGCGCAAGGTGGATGAGGAGTACGGTAAAGATTGGTGGTTCAAGGTCTGGGGACCTGAGAAGCTTGTAGATGAAGGTATCGGCCGGGCAGAAGACTGGATCATCCGCAGCGATGGTCGCAGCGCCAAAAAGGGCAGTAAGTGGCACGGCTTTGGTCAGTTGGCCGACGGCTTCAACATGCTGGACCCCATCAAGGCCACCATCGTCACGCCGGGCCTGAACCTGGACGGCAAGTTCGACAAGACCGGCATTCCTGCGTCCATCGTGACCAAGTACCTGGCTGAGCACGGCGTGGTGGTGGAGAAAACCGGTCTGTACAGCTTTTTCATCATGTTCACGATCGGCATCACCAAAGGCCGCTGGAATACCTTGCTCACCGCTTTGCAGCAGTTCAAAGACGACTACGCCAAAAACCAGCCGATGTCGCGCATCCTGCCCGAGTTCTGCCAGAAACACCCGCGCTACGAGCGCATGGGCCTGGCCGATTTGTGCCAACACGTGCACACCTTGTATGCCAAGTACGACATTGCGCGTCTGACCACCGAGATGTACCTGAGCGACCTGACCCCGGCCATGAAGCCCAGCGACGCCTACGCCCACATCGCCCAGCGCAAGACGGAGCGGGTGGAAATTGACCACCTCGAAGGGCGGGTGACGGTAGGCTTGGTGACGCCTTATCCCCCGGGCATTCCGCTCTTAATTCCTGGTGAGGTCTTCAACAAGAAAATTGTGGACTACCTCAAGTTCGCCCGTGAATTCAATGGCCAATGCCCGGGTTTTGAAACTGATATCCATGGCTTGGTTGAAGTCATGGGTGAAGACGGTAAGAAACGCTATTACGCGGACTGCGTCCAGTCCTGATGAAATGACAAAGGGCCTGCAAGTGATGCTTGCAGGCCCTTTTTGCGTGAGCGCAGATCGCGATCAGCCGTCGATCAGGGCAACCGCTGATTGGCTGAAACCGCCGTCCACATAAGTGATTTCGGAGGTGACGCCTCCTGCCAAGTCGCTGAGCAAGAAAGCGGCTACGTTGCCGACATCCTCGATGGTCACATTACGCCGGATAGGCGAGGCACTGGCGACCACATTGAGCAGCTTGCCGAAGTCCTTGATGCCACTGGCCGCCAAGGTCTTGATCGGACCTGCGCTGATGCCGTTGGCACGCATGCTGCGGCCGTCGGGCAACTTGCCCACCGCTTCGGCCAAATAGCGAACCGACGCCTCCAGACTGGCTTTGGCCAAACCCATGGTGTTGTAGTTGGGCACCGAGCGCATAGCCCCCAAATAACTCAGCGTGAGCATGGACGACTTGTCGTTGAGGTAGGGCAGGGCGGCCTTGGCCAGCGCAGGGAAACTGTAGGCACTGATGTCATGCGCAATGCGGTAGTTTTCACGGGTCAGCCCGTCCAAGAAGTTGCCGGCAATCGCTTCACGCGGCGCAAAGCCGATGGCGTGGACAAAACCATCAAACGTGGGCCAATGCACTGAAAGGTCTTTGAACAAGGCGTCAATCTGTTCATCGCTGCCCACATCGCAGTCAAAGACCAATTTGGAGCCAAAGTCCGCTGCAAATTCGGTGATGCGCTCTTTGAAACGCTCGCCGACATAGCTGAACGCCAGTTCAGCACCTTGGGCATGGCAGGACTTGGCAATACCGTAGGCAATCGAACGATTGCTCAACACGCCTGTGATCAGAAGTTTTTTACCGGTCAGAAAACCCATATTTCTCTCGCCTTCAAAAATGTGTGCAGAATTGTCGCATGCGAATTTGCTGTTTCCTGATTTTCATGTCCTGGGTGCTGCCCGTCCACGCGGGTCATGCCTATGGCCAATTTGGTGACATCAAGTATCCAGCCGGTTTCAGCCATTTCGAGTACGTCAAGCCGGATGCCCCCAAAGGCGGCTCGATCGCCTTGGTGTCACCCAGCCGATTGTCAAATTTTGACAAGTACAACCCCTTCACCCTCAAGGGCAGCGCGCCCCCGGGCCTCAACGGTTTGGTCTTTGAAACCTTACTCACAGGCAATCTGGATGAACCCACCACCGCCTACGGGCTGTTGGCCCAGGATGTGACGGTGGCAGCGGACCAGCGATCGGCGGTCTTCACCCTGAACCCCCAGGCACGTTTTCACAATGGCGACCTGGTGCTGGCCAAGGACGTCAAACACTCATTTGACCAGCTGACCTCCAAAGAGGCCGCGCCCCAATACCGGACGATCTTTGGCGAGATCAGCGGCGTGTCGGTTCTGAGTGATCGCGCAGTGAAGTTCAGTTTCAAGCGGGTGAATGCCGAGTTACCGCTGATTGCCGGCAGCCTGCCGGTGTTCAGCCACAAATGGGGGCAGGGCAAGGCGCTGGATGCCATCGTCACGGACCTCCCTTTGGGCAGTGGTCCTTACCGCATCGGCAAGGTGAATTTCGGCAAAGACATCAGCTACGAGCGTGATCCCGGCTATTGGGCGAGCGAGCTGAATGTGCGGCGGGGGATGTTTAACTTTGACCGCATCACCTACAAAATCTACAAAGACAATACCGCCCAGCTGGAGGCTTTCAAGGCTGGCGAGTTTGATTACATTCAGGCCTTCATCGCCCGGGAATGGGCCCGGGCTTATACCGGGCGAGCGTTTGATTCCGGCGTTCTGATCAAACAAGAGCTGCCCAACGGCAACGCCGGCGACTTTCAAGGCTTTATGTTCAATCTGCGCAAGCCTAAATTTCAAGATGTGCGGGTACGCCGTGCCATTGGCCTGGCCATGGACTATGAATGGATGAACCGGCAGTTGTTCTACAACGCCTACACCCGTGTGCGGGGCTATTTTGTCGGTAGTGAATTTGAAGCCCGAGATCTGCCCGGTGCTGCTGAATTGGCCCTGCTCAACCCGCTCAAGGCCCAATTAGCGTCAGCCGTTTTCACGGAGCCCGTGCCGCAGCCGCCCGTCACGCGGCTGGAGCCCGGGTCCGGCGACACCTTGCGCGACCACTTGCGGCAGGCCCGCGATCTACTGGCGCAAGCCGGCTGGACCTACCGGGATGGCGCTTTGCGCAACGCGCAGGGTGAGGTGTTTGCCCTCGAATTTCTGGACAGCTCCGGCTCCATGGGCCGGGTGGTGACCCCTTATGCCAAGAACCTGGAAAAGCTCGGTTTCAAAGTCAACTACAAGGTCATCGACTTTGCCATTTTGCAAAAGCGACTGGACGTGTTCGATTTTGAAATCATCAGCAACCGCATCGTGGGCAGCGAA
>CANGMW010000230.1 GCA_947454695.1 Comamonadaceae bacterium
CAACCATTCACTCGTCCTCGGCATCGAATCGTCCTGCGATGAAACCGGCGTGGCCCTGGTGCAGATGCAGGGGGACCGCTTGCCGGTGTTGCTCTCGCACGCGTTGTTCAGCCAGGTACAGATGCACGAGGCTTATGGCGGGGTGGTGCCGGAGCTGGCCAGCCGCGACCACATTCGCCGCGTGTTGCCGCTCACCGAGACGGTCTTGCAGGAGTCCGGGCGCCGTCTGGACGAGGTGGATGTGGTGGCCTTCACCCGGGGCCCCGGCTTGGCCGGTGCGCTCCTGGTGGGGTCGGGCGTGGCCTGCGCCTTGGGGGCGGCACTGCGCAAGCCGGTGCTGGGTGTGCACCACTTGGAAGGGCATTTGCTCTCGCCTTTTCTCAGTGCTGACCCGCCGCAATTCCCGTTTGTGGCGCTCCTGGTGTCGGGCGGGCACACGCAGCTGATGCGGGTGGACGGCGTGGGCCGCTATGAAATTTTGGGCGAGACGATTGACGATGCGGCTGGTGAGGCTTTTGACAAATCGGCCAAGTTGATGGGGTTGGGTTACCCCGGCGGGCCGGCGCTCTCGCGGCTGGCAGAGCAGGGCGATGGCGCGGCTTTCAAGTTGCCGCGCCCGCTGCTGCACAGTGGCAATTTGGATTTTTCTTTTGCGGGTCTGAAGACCGCGGTGCTCACGCAAGCCAAGAAGCTCGGCGGGGAGCTGGACGCCCGCAAGGCCGATCTGGCGGCGTCCACGCAAGCGGCGATTGTGGAGGTGCTGGTGAAGAAGTCTTTATCAGCGCTGAAGGCGACGGGCTTGCAGCGGCTGGTGGTGGCCGGAGGCGTCGGGGCCAACCGGCTGCTGCGCGAGCAGCTCAACGCGCAATGCCAGCGCATGGGGGTGCGCGTGCATTACCCCGAGCTGCACCTGTGCACCGACAACGGCGCGATGATCGCCATGGCCGCGGCCATGCGTTTGCAGTCAGGCGTGGAAATGGCCAGCATGCGCTACACCTTTGAAGTGAAGCCGCGCTGGCCTTTGGATACGGTGAACGCGCTCAACACAGCAGGCGCACTGCCCGCCGGTGCCTGAACGCCCCAAGCCTGGCCGTTCAGGCGGGGCCCTTTCAGTTGATGGTGAGGTGCTTGACTTGGCTTTGCAGCACCAGCTTGGCCAGCTTCAAGGTCAGCACGCCGTGTTCCAGCTTGGCTTCGCTCTTGCTAGCGTCAATGTCCAGCGGCAGCTCATACGCCGCGTTGTACTGGCGCGCGGCCTCAGGCAGGCTGTCGATGCGCACGGTGTTGGCTTCGATGCCAATCGTGAGGTGCTCTTTGGCAATGCCGGGCACATCAAAGGTGAGGGTGTAAGACGTCTCGTCTTGCACCACCTGGCATTGGCTCACGCTGGGCCGGGTGGCGGTGCCTTGCCAGGCGGCGCTGAAGAGGCGATCCATATCGCGCAGGGTAGGTTGGTAAGCGGGACGACGCACAAGGGGAGCGATGAACATGATGAGGTTTCCTTTACACTGCGCGGCTCTCAACAGTGATCGCCGCATACACAGAAGGTGCGTACGCCCCGGTGGATTTCAAGCCGGTTTTGCTCCTATAAATTTTTCATCCCATGCTATTGAAATTCTTTTTTAAGGCGCTATGTGCGTCCGTTGTTTGTGCTGCGGCACTGTTGCCCCACTTCGTTTTTGCGCAAAGCGAGCCGATCAAGATCGCGCTGATCGAGTCCTTGAGCGGCCCGTTTGCCAACACGGGCGAGGCGGTGTTTCGCAACCTGTACTGGGCCACCGAGCGGGTCAATGCGCGCGGCGGCGTCAAGCTCGGCGCGGCAGCGGGTGGGACGCGCAAATTGCAGCTGGAGCGCTATGACAGCAAAGGCCAGAATGAAGAGGCCTTGAGTGCGTTGCGCTCGGCGATTGATGACGGCGTGCAGTTCGTGATGCAAGGTAATTCATCCGCCACGGCGGCGGTGCTGATCGACGCCATCAACAAGCACAACGAACGCGAGCCGCAGCGCCGCGTGCTGTTTCTCAACTACGCGGCCGTGGATCCGGCGCTCACTAATGAGAAATGCAGCTTCTGGCACTTCCGCTTTGACGCCCATGCCGATATGCGGCTGGCTGCGCTGATGGAAGTGCTTAAAGACGACGCCAGCGTGCAGCGCGTGTACCTGATCGGGCAGGACTACAGCTTCGGCCAGGCCGTGAGCCGCGAAGCGCGCCGCCAGCTCGGCGTGCTGCGGGCCGACGTGCAGGTGGTGGGCGATGAACTGCACCCGCTGGGTCGGGTGAAAGACTTTGCGCCCTATGCCGCCAAGATCAAGGCCAGCGGTGCGCAGGCGGTGATCACCGGCAACTGGGGCAATGACCTCACCTTGCTGGTCAAGGCCGCCAAAGAGAGCGGGTTTGAAGGCAAGTTCTACACCTTCTACGGCAATGCGCTGGGTGCCCCCGCCGCGATTGGCGACGCCGGACTGGACCGCGTGCTGGCGGTGGCAGAATGGTTGCCCAATGCGCCGGGCGCGCCCAGCGAGGCGTTTTACCAATCGTTTCGTCAGCGTTTCCCCAAACCGGCCGATGACTATGTGCACATGCGCATGCAGCTGATGGTCCAAGCCCTGGCGCAGGCCATGGAAGCCGCCGGAAGTACTCAGCCGCTGGCCGTGGCGCAGCAGCTGGAGAGGGCTTCAGTCACCTTGGCGGGTCAGCACGGCAGCATGCGCGCCAGCGACCACCAGTTCCAGCAAGCGCTGATGGTGGGCCTGATGCAGCGCCAGGGCAGTGCGGGCGTGAAGTTCGATGTGGAAGGTTCCGGCTATGGCTTCAAGGTGATCCGGCAAATCCCGGCCGCGCGCGCAGAGTTGCCCAGCCGCTGCAAAATGGAGCGGCCTGCTTCTTAAGCCCCTCTGTACAGTCCCGCATCACTAGAAATTCCACTTCCATGCGCCAAGTCATCCGCGATCTGCAGGAATCCAAAATCCGCGAAGTCGCCAACGCCGGTTTGGGCCGCAGTGATGTGCTGGCCTTCTGGTTTGGTGAAAGTGACGAGACCACGCCGGCCTTTGTGCGTCAGGCCGCCATCGACGCGCTGAACAGCGGCGACACCTTTTACACGCACAACCTGGGTCTGCCCGAGCTGCGTGAGGCTATTGCGGGTTACATGACGGCCAGCCACGGCGCAAGCCATGGTGAAGTGAAGACCGAGCGCATCGCGGTGACCACCGGTGGCGTCAGCGCCCTGATGCTGGCCATGCAGGCTTTGATCAATGCCGGCGACGAGGTGGTGGTGCTCACGCCGATCTGGCCCAACCTCACCGCTCAGCCGGTGATCTTGGGCGCCGAGTTGCGATGTGTCTCGCTCATGCCCAAAGACGGCGCCTGGGTGCTGGACATGGCCGCTTTGCTGCGCGCCGTCACGCCCCAAACCAAGTTGCTGATCCTCAATTCGCCCAACAACCCGACCGGCTGGACGCTCACCCGCGACGAGCAGGCCCAGATCCTGGCGCATTGCCGCCGCACCGGCACCTGGGTGCTGGCCGACGAGGTCTACGAGCGCTTGTACTTCAAGGCGCCCGCTGCCGGGGTGGCGGGGGCGGTGGTGTGCGCGCCGAGTTTTCTGGATGTGGCGCAGGCCGATGACCGTTTGGTGGTGGCGCACAGTTTTTCCAAGAGTTTTTTGATGACCGGCTGGCGCCTGGGCTGGCTGGTGCTGCCTGAGGCCATGACCGCCCAAGTGGGCAAGCTCATCGAATTCAACACCTCCTGCGCCAGCGGCTTTGTGCAGCGCGCGGCCCTGGTGGCTTTGCAGCGGCAAGACGAGATCACGCCGGCGCTGGTGGCTCACCTCCAAACCTGCCGCGACACGCTGGTGCCTTTGTTGCAGGCCCTGCCGGGGGTGCAGCTACAAACCCCGCCAGGCGGCATGTACGCTTTTTTCCGTCTGGCGGGCCACGACGACTCACTGGCCACGGCCAAGCGGCTGGTCGTTGAAGCCGGCTTGGGGCTGGCCCCGGGCGAAGCCTTCGGCCCCGAGGCGCAGGGCTGGCTGCGCTGGTGCTTTGCCTCTCAAGACCCGCAGCGCTTGTTGCAGGGGGTGCTGCGGCTGCGGGACTGGCTAGCCGGTCCGGGTTCGGCACCGAGCTAGCGCTTGTTGGACTTTGCAATAGCCGGCGTTGTATAATCGAATGGCTTTGCATACCGCAAGGCGCACGCCAGACGCAGTTCCAGCATTTGGCGCAAGTGGATC
>CANGMW010000231.1 GCA_947454695.1 Comamonadaceae bacterium
ATGGCGTGCGCATAGCCGGCGCAGTCCGGGTAGCCGCAGCGCGTGCACTGCGTTTGCGGCAAGACCGCTAAGAGCTGCGCTGCAGTTGCGGCCATTGCCCGTTTAGATCAACGAGCGGTGCGTTTTTTGGCAACAACCTTCTTAGCAACCGCTTTTTTGGCGGCGGCCGGTTTGGCGACTGTTTTCTTGGCAACTGCCTTTTTGGCCGGTGCCATTTTGTTGTGCGCCAAGATGAAGGACGTGACCTCGGGGTACACAACGGAACGCCAGCGGCTGCCCGAGAAAATGCCGTAATGACCGGCACCTTTGGCCTCCAGGTGCTGCTGCAAATTCTTGGGCACACCGCTGCAAATGCTGTGCACGGCTTTGGTCTGGCCGGAGCCGGAGATGTCGTCCAGTTCACCCTCGACCGACAGCAAAGCCGTGGTGCGGATGTCTTGCGGGCGCACGCGCTCGATCTTGCCGTCCACGCCTTTGACGTCCCAGGTGCCATTGACCAGCGAGAAGTCCTGGAAGACGGTGCGGATGGTTTCCAGGTAGTAGTCGGCGTCCATGTCCAGCACGGCGTTGTACTCGTCGTAGAACTTGCGGTGGGCTTCGGTGCTGGCGTCGTCGCCCTTGATCAGGTCTTGGAAGAAGTCGTAATGGCTCTTGGCATGGTGGTCCGGGTTCATGGCCACAAAGCCGGTGTGCTGCAAGAAGCCGGGGTACACGCGTCGGCCGGCGCCCGGGAAATTGTTGGGCACTTTGTAAATTACATTGTTCTCAAACCAGCTGTGGCTCTTGTTGGTGGCCAGGTTGTTCACAGACGTGGGCGATTTGCGCGCATCAATCGGTCCGCCCATCATGGTCATGGTCAGCGGGGTGGTTTCGCCACGGCTGGCCATCAGCGACACGGCTGCGAGCACGGGCACGGTGGGCTGGCACACGCTCATCACATGGCAGTTGCCATAGGCTTTTTGCAGGTGGCGAATGAACTCCTGCACGTAGTTCACATAGTCGTCCAGATGGAATTCACCTTCGGACAGTGGCACCAGACGGGCGTTTTTCCAATCGGTGATGTAGACCTTGTGGTCTTTGAGCATGGTGCGCACGGTGTCGCGCAAGAGCGTGGCGTAGTGGCCCGACAAAGGTGCCACGATCAGTACAGCCGGCTGGTTTTTCAAGGCATTGAGGGTGGCCGTATCGTCCGAAAAACGCTTGAAACGACGCAGTTCGCAAAAGGGTTTGGTGATCTCTATGCGCTCGTGGATGGCCACGTCCACGCCGTTGACATCCACCGTACGGATGCCGAACTCGGGCTTTTCGTAGTCTTTGCCAAGGCGGTGAATCAGGGAATAACCGGCCGCTGCGCGCTGCGCGTAAGGCACTTGGCCCAAAGGCAGCATCGGGTTATTCAGGATCTTGGACGCGGTATTGGCCAGATCGGAAAACGGCTCCATCATGGCCCGTTGGGATTCATAAAGCTGGTACAGCATGTGAACTCGCTTCTGTTGTTTGTTGCAGTGCAATATATCAGTAACTGGCTGCCAAAAATGGGGGACTCGCACTAAAAGAGCCGGTTTGAGTCACTTTGGCGCCTCCACAACTTTGCATAAGGTCCGCCTCAGGCAAAATCAGTGTTTACCATGAGACTGCGACTTAGCACCCGCATGATGGTTGCTACCAGCCCGAATGGACACCTGATGAACGCACCGACCGCCGCCGCTCTGAGCGCCTTGAATTCCCTGCCCGTGACCCAGCGCCAGCCCGTGCTGTTCCTGGGCCACGGCAGTCCCATGAATGCCATTGAGGACAATGATTTCCACCGCTCCTGGCAGACCCTGGGCGCGCAATTCGGCACCAAATACCCCAAGCCCCGTCTGATTCTGTGCATCTCGGCCCACTGGATCACGCGCGGCTGGTACTTGACGGCCATGGCGCAACCCAAAACGATCCACGACTTTGGTGGTTTTCCTCAAGCCTTGTTTGACCAGCAGTACCCCGCACCCGGCGATCCGGTGGCCGCGCGGGAGATCAGCCAGCTGCTGCGCCAACCCCCGACACAGTCGCCAGTCGGTCTGGATGTGAGCGAGTGGGGGCTGGACCACGGCAGCTGGGCCGTGCTCAAGCCCATGTTTCCCCAAGCCGATATCCCCGTTATCCAACTGAGCATGGACTATGACCGTCCGCCGGCCGAACACTTTGCCCTGGGCCAGCAGTTGCAAGCCTTGCGCGACCGCGGCGTGTTGATTGTGGGCAGCGGCAACACCGTGCACAACCTGCGCACCATGCAACGCAGCGCCAGTGATGACCAGGCCTATGACTGGACCATCGAGTTTGACCAGTTCACGGCAGACCACATCAGCCACGGGCGCTTAGCGGCTTTGGTAGATTTCCAGGCTCTGGGGCAGGTGGCGCGCATGGCGCATCCCACCTACGAGCACTACTTGCCTTTGCTCTATGCGGCGGGCGCCGTGACAGACACTGATCGGCCTGAGTTCTTCAACGCCAAGTACCAAGGCGGCTCCATCGCCATGCGCTCGGTGATCTGGAATTGAGCCGCTGGGGCTTAGGCCTCACAGCAGTGAACGCAACAAGAGGCTGCTGCCGCTGAGCAGCAAGACCCCGTAAAGCACTTGCATGAAGCGGGTGCGGTTGAGCTTGACACTGATGCGGTGGCCCAAATACAGCCCCAATGCCAAGGCAGGGAGCATCAACAAGACGAGCACCATCAGGTCCAGGTCGAGCAAGCGCCCGGCCACCACAAACAACAGCACACGTATCAGGGAGCTGAACATCAGCACCGCCGTTTGCGTGGCGCGGATCTCCTGGGGCTCGTTCAGGCGCCGCAGCAAGTACATCGAGTACACCCACCCGCCAGACCCGAACAAGGCGCTGAGTGTGCCGCCTGCCACGCCATACCACCAGGCCCAGCGGGCCGTGATGGGCGACAAAGTCCGCCCCGGGCGCAACCCATTGAGCGAGTACAGCACCACAAACAAGCCCAAGAGCGTCATGAGCAGCTGAACCGGCAAAGAAAACAAAATCCACGCGCCCAATGCACTACCCACAAACAGGGCGGGCACAAGCCGGCGCAGTTCTTTCCAGACCACATGCTGGCTCAGCCGCCAGCCGTTAGACCAGGACGCAACCATGTCGGTCAACGCCAGGCTGGGCACGATGGTGGTCACCGGCAACACATGCGCCAGCAAGGGTGCCGCTACCAGTGTGGAGCCAAAGCCCACCATGCCAAACACCGTGTAGGACAAGACGATGACGGGTTCGGTCAATAAGAGGGTCAGAAGTTCGGGCATGGGGATGGTGATGAGACGTGTGGTCTACGGCGGGCGCAGCATGAATAGGCGTATTCTCCACGTCTTGTGGCCTTGCTGCTTGGGGCTGAGGAAATCAGGAGCGATGATGCGCCGTTTGTTAGGGGCTGTGTGTATTGGATTCGGCATGGCCAATGCCTTGGCGTGCAATTGTTTTCCGCCAGAGTTGCGGGCCAAGACAGCGCAGGAGGCGCTTGAAAAATCCAATATGGCCGTGATGGCCGAAGTGCAAGCCGTCGATGCCCGTCAGACAGCGCGGCTCGTGGTGCTGGAGTCGTTCAAGGGCTTGTCAACACAGACCTTTTTTGATGCGGAGCAGGACCTTGAGCAGTGTGGCGAGATGCGTTTTGCCGTTGGCGAAAAGTGGCTCTTCATCAGCTTCAAAGACAAGGTCACCGCTTGCGACAAACACCCGAGCGAGCACTACATGGTGCAAGAGTTTCGAAGGCTGCAAGTCAAGTAAATGCCAGACAAACAGCGGCGTTTTTTGCGTTAAAAACCATGATTGATCAGCCATGAAAAAGCCGCCCGTAGGCGGCTTGTTTCGCTCAGGCCGTTAGATCAAATGACCTGGGCAATCGCCTTGCACACATACTCGATGTTCTTGCTGTTGAGCGCAGCCACGCACATGCGGCCGGTGTCGGTGCCGTAGATGCCGAATTCGCTGCGCAGGCGCACCATCTGGTCTTTACTCAGGCCTGAGTAGCTGAACATGCCGATCTGAGTGGTGATGAAGCTCATGTCTTGTTTCACGCCGGCGGCTTGAAGGCCGTCCACGAGTTTTTGGCGCATGGCTTTGATGCGCACACGCATCTCGCCGAGTTCTTTTTCCCACAGGGCGCGCAGCTCCGGGTTGTTCAGCACGGCGGCCACCACGGCGCCAC
>CANGMW010000232.1 GCA_947454695.1 Comamonadaceae bacterium
TACACTCGCGCGCCAGAATGAAACTCGTGCCGGCGCAAATTGCAATGGCAGTACGGGTAGAAAAAAGCCAGTCAACGTGTGTGTCAGCGCAGAATCAACCTGCCAGGAGTTCCCAAGTGAAAGCCAAACCCGTCAAGCCGACCCAGTCGGTCAAAGCCAAAGCAGCGCCGACCAAAGCCGTGAGCAAAAAACCTGTGGCCAAAGTTGCTAAAGCAACGCAAGCCAAGGCCACAGCCAAGCCAGCCGCCAAAGTGGCCATCAAAAAGCCTGCAGCCAAAGCCAAACCGCCGGTGAAAACCAAGTCCGCGAAACCCTTGACGGCTGTCAAAGCTAAAGCGCCTGTCAAATCCGGGAGCAAACCCTTGGCGAAATCCAAGCCAATTGCTAAGCCGGCCAAATCGACGAAAACCGCCAAACCCACGAGCAAAAAACCATTGACGCAAAAACCCGTGGTGAAACCCCAGCCGGCTAAAGTTTTAGCCAAAGTGGCAGCCAAAACCAAAGCACCGGTCAAATCAACAACCAAGGCGACTACGGCGGAAAAAGTTAAACAAGTTGTAAAAAAAGTAAGCACGCTTCCTGCGGCAAAAACGGCCAAAGTAGCGGCTAAACCAGCGAAGTCCCCAGCTAAGGCCATCGTCAAAGCAGCAGTGACGCCCAAGCCGGCTAAGCCAGAAGCGGTTGCATCTTCGCCCGCACCCCTGTCCGCTTCTGCCAGACTGGCTGCACCGATTGTTCGCGCAGGACGCCCATCGTCGCGATTGGCCCAGTTAACCGTTCCCTCCATGGCACAGTCAGTGGCTTCAACCGCTGCCAAGGCCAGTTACTCTCAAACCATGTCACCCACTTTAATTGCGCCACCCTTGCCTTCGACGGTTAAAAAAGACCCCAAACTTGCCAACAACTGGAAAACCAAAAAGGCCGAGCAATTGACCGATGCCGAACTGATGGCGATGCCTGATTCTGAATACATGAACGAGAGTCAAATGGCCGCGTTTCGCTTCAAACTGGTCAGGCTCAAGCAAGACATTTTGAGCAGCGCTGGCGAAACGACAGAGCATTTGCGTGAAGATACCGTGGTGGTGCCTGATCCGGCGGACCGCGCCACCATTGAAGAAGAACATGCTTTAGAGCTGCGCACCCGTGACCGTGAGCGCAAGCTGCTCAAGAAAATTGAGCAGTCGATCGACCGCATTGACGGGGGCGATTATGGCTATTGCGATGAGACTGGCGAACCCATTGGTGTGGGCCGCCTGATTGCACGACCTACCGCGACTTTGTCGCTCGAGGCGCAACAACGACGCGAACTCAAGCAAAAAATGTTCGGGGACTGAATCGGCTAAGCCCCCCAAAGCTTGGCATCTAACAAGGAGCATCAGAAAGGCATGGCGCAAGGGGATAACCCGCCGGGCTTGTTGTCAAAAGTTGCCAATTTCGTGCGCAATCCGAGTAAGGATTGGGCAGACAGTCAGCAACAGGGATCAGATCAAGACAACGGATACAACAAGCAAGCTCTCAAAGCAATGATTGAGCGCAAGCGTCTGAATGACGCTGTGCGTAAACGCGAATTCGATCATCTGCGCAAATTGCGTCGAGCGGATACGCAAGACAGGTCAGAACAAGGCGGTCGCCCCTCTTTTTTTCACAGCAGCTTGAACCATGATGAGCGTGCAGAAACGCTCAAGAAAATTGACGAGATTGAGGCGCAGATGTCCAGGCAGTGGTGGAAGGGGCGGCCTGATTCACCTGCCACCACGCCGGACTTGTTTCCCCCCACAGCGCCCATGGCGCTCAGCGCTCAAACCCCGCCTATGCCAGCGGGTGCGTTGCCCTCACGAAAGTCTGCAGGTGCGCCCCCAGCCCAATTGCCAACTACGCAAGCACCCGTGTCGGACATGTTGTCTTTGCGTTTTCCCGTGGATGCGCCGCCGACACAGCCGGCCGATGTCGACGGTGACGCAGTCCCGCCTGCGCAGCGCCCAGCCCGGCGGGTTAGCCATGGCGACAGTGATTTTCCAACCACCATGCAGTCGGATTCCCGTGCGAATTCTGCCGCGTTGGACGACTTGGCCACCAATGCTGCAACCAGGCCGACAGAAGCCCCAGCGACCCAGACTTTGAGCCAATTTGGATTGCTTGACGAAGGGGTAGCAGAATCCTTTGGGGGCTGGAGGCGAACCTTGCAGCCCGCTGCACCGCGAACTTTGGAAGGCGCGGGGTTTTCATCACGACGACTGTTCTCGGTGGCCGGGCTGGATACACAAACCGATCCGGATCTGGAGGATGCCGCCATCCGGTTTGCCAACGGGGATGATGCAGGCGCTGAAGAAGGCCTGCTCCTTGCTTTGACCGGCAGCAGTCAAGTGACAGCGCTTTCTGAGGGCTGGATGTCTGCCCTGTTTGATTTGTACCGCGTCACGGGTGAGCAAGGCAAATTTGACCGAGTCGCTCTGGATTTTGCTGATCGGTTTGGGCGCTCGGCCCCCGTTTGGTTTTCCACCCCCGAATTACTCGGTACAAAAGTGCCCCCTCTCGTTTCCAAACACGGTAAAAGCATGGCTAAAAGCGCCGAACCCACTTGGGTTTGTCCAGATTTGGTCACATTGCAAGACTTGGATAATTTGAAGGCGTGGCTTGTTGCCAAGACCAGTCACCGTGTCGTGTTGGACTGGCATGCCCTTGAGGACATCGAGCCTGAAGCGGTGGCCTCTATGAGTGAGTTATTCACCAACTGGTGCGTCACGCCGCGGATTTTGGTATTTCGCGGACATGAAAACTTGGAACGGGCATTAAAAAATTTGACGCCCGCAGCAGATGCCAGCGTACCTGCTGCCATGTGGCAGCTGCGCATGGATGCTTTACGCTTGCTCAATAAAAGTGATGAGTTTGAGTTGGTAGCACTCGAGTATTGCGTCACCTATGAGGTCTCACCACCGTCCTGGCAAAAGGTGCTGTGCACCTGCGAGGCAGAAGGCTTGTCGGTTCGCGCACAGTCAGATGCCGAGTCCACAACCGTCTGGGCAGAAAGTCGCCTGACATCTGGTGCGCCCTTTTCCCCAAGCCCTTCACCTGCTGACGAGCAACCTGCAGCAGAGGCAGAACTGTCGGGCGAAATTTTGGGCGACGCGGCAGAGGCGCTGGCGCGTTTAGATGAGACGCTGCAGGGCAAGCTGCGGTTGGTCGTCAACTGCTCACGCTTGATTCGGGTGGACTTCACAGCGGCAGGGGGCGTGCTGAATTGGGTAGCTCAGCAGCAGTCGCGTGGGGCCGATATTCAGTTCAAGGAACTCAACCACATGGTGGCTGCTTTCTTTCGCGTGATTGGCATTCACGAACACGCGCAGGTCATCGCTCGCAACGCCTGACGGTTTTGTGGTGCGCTGTTGGCTTGGCGGCGCATTCGCCTGCGTGTAGCGATGAAATTTTTTCACAGCGCTACAGCCTTCAGAAATCACATTCATATCCTTTTCTAAGTGCTTAATTTAGAACGGAATTTATCGTGCAAGTCGATTCAAACATCGACCTAAGTCCTTGATTTCATTGAAATTTTCAGCAATTTCCCTGTTGCATGGTTTAGAAATGCTGGTACAGTGCAAAAAAGTGCAATTAAGTGGTGAAAAGTGCCTGTGCGCTTTTGCCGGATTGCTATTTTGTCTACAAGGGGTTTATTGCCGTGTTTCAAGGGGCTTCATCGCTGAGTCTGGACGCCAAGGGGCGTCTGTCGGTGCCGACGCGCCACCGCGAGGTGTTGAGCGCCACGGCCGCAGGTCAGCTCACGATCACCAAACACCCGCATGGCTGCCTCATGATTTTTCCGCGTCCCGAGTGGGAAAAATTCCGTGACCGCATTGCCGCCTTGCCGATGTCGGCCCAGTGGTGGAAACGGATTTTTCTGGGCAATGCGATGGATGTCGAGTTGGATGGGACCGGGCGGGTGCTGATCTCGCCAGAACTGCGCAGTGCTGCCGGCATTTCGCGCGACACCATGCTCTTGGGCATGGGCAACCATTTTGAACTTTGGGACAAGGCCAGCTATGACGCGCAGGAAGCCAGCGCCATGCAAGGCGAGATGCCCGACGTCTTCAAAGATTTTTCGTTTTGAAGGCGGATGGTGGACACAACGCCATGGTCACACACCACCGTCTTGCTGAACGAAGCCGTAAACGCCTTATTCGACAAGACGACGCAGAGCGA
>CANGMW010000233.1 GCA_947454695.1 Comamonadaceae bacterium
CAGGTACAGGCCCTGTGCCGTATTCAGGCCGATGGCGTGCACGTCGGTCAAGAGCATCAGCAAAGCGGCCAGGCTTTGCTTCTTGGTCAGGCCAAATTCTGCGGCCGCCTTGATGCTGTTGACGGTGTCGCCGCCGGCATTGGCCAGACCCACCACCTTGGCGCCCGAGGACTGGGCTTGCAGCAAGAAGGAAGAGAAGTCGCCGGTCGACAGCGGGTGACGCACTGCGCCCAGCACCTTGCCGCCAGCGGCCTTCACCACCTCGCCGGTGTCCTTTTCCAGCGAATGGCCGAACGCGTAGTCGGCTGTCAGGAAGTACCAGCTGTTACCGCCGTCTTTCACAATGGCCTTGCCCACCACATTGCTCAGGGCAATGGTGTCCATCAGGTAATGGATGCCGGTGGCCGGGGCGCAGTCTTCATTGGTCAGGCGAGCCGTGGCCGCACCGTTGATGATGGTGATCTTGTTCTTTTCCTTGCCCAGGGCCTGCACCGTGAGGGCCACAGCGGAGTTCAGGTTTTCCACAGTCATGTCGACCTTGTCGCGGTCAAACCATTGCTGGGTCACGTTCTTGGCGATGTCAGGTTTGTTCTGGTGGTCGGCGCTCACCACTTCGATGGGCTTGCCCAGCACTTTGCCGCCGAAATCCTGTGCGGCCATCTTGGCGGCGGCCACGGCACCGGGGCCGCCGTACTCGGCGTAAACACCGGACATGTCGGTCAAGACGCCGATCTTCACGACGTCGTCGCTGATCTTGCCCGTCTGGGCTTGGGCCAGGCTCAGGCCGCCGGCCAGGGTTGCAGCCACAGCGCTGGCGATTAGTTTGCGTTTCATCTCAGGTCTCCTCATCAGAATGGTTGGTTACTCACACACCTAAAAACTCTTGCAGCAAGGCGGTCTTGTCCTGCAACTCGCTCTTGTCCACCACGGCCACGATCTTGCCGTGCTCCATGACGTAATGCCGGTCTGCCAAGGGCGCGGCAAAACGGAAATTTTGTTCCACCAGAATGATGGTCAGGCCTTTGGCTTTGAGCGCACGAATCACGCGGCCCAGCGTTTGCACGATCACCGGGGCCAAGCCTTCGGTGATTTCGTCCAGCAGCAACACCTTGGCGCCCGAGCGCAGGATGCGCGCCATGGCCAGCATCTGTTGCTCCCCGCCGGACAGGCGCGTGCCGGGGCTGTGGCGGCGCTCTTTCAGGTTGGGGAACATGCTGTAGATCTCGTCGATCGACATGCCGCCTTCGCCCACCTTGGGGGGCAGCAGCAAATTTTCTTCGCAGCTCAGCGTGGAAAAAATACCGCGTTCTTCCGGGCAATAGCCCAAACCGAGGCGGGCTATTTTGTTGGTCAGCATGTGAACCGTCTCGACCCCGCCCACTTGAATGGAGCCGCTACGTTTGCCAACCAGTCCCAAAATGGCTTTGAGGGTGGTGCTGCGACCCGCGCCGTTGCGGCCTAACAAGGTCACGAGCTCGCCTTCGCGAATTTCAAAGTCCACGCCGTGCAGGATGTGCGACTCGCCATACCAGGCGTGCAGGTCCGACACTTTAAGCAGGGTTTGAGGCATTGCCCCCACGCTGGCCACTGCGTGAGCTGCGCTGCCTCCCGAGGGGGCCTTCGCGCCTTGGGACGGCCCGGCGGCGCTCATCACGTTGGCGCTCATGCGGCTTGCTCCTCGGTCGAGCCGACATAAGCTTCCAGCACCTTGGGGTCCTGCGACACGGTGGCGTAGGGCCCTTCGGCCAACACCGAGCCGCGTGCCAACACGGTGATGGTGTCGCACAGGTTGGAGACCACGTTCATGTTGTGCTCCACCATCAGCACCGTGCGGTTGGCGGCCACCTTGCGAATGAGTTCGACCACGCGGCCCACGTCTTCGTGGCCCATGCCCTGCGTGGGTTCGTCCAGCAGCATCAGCTCCGGGTCAATGGCTAAGGTGGTGGCGATTTCCAAGGCCCGCTTGCGGCCATAAGGCAGCTCCACCGTCTGGGTGTGGGCAAACTCGGCCAGGTCCACCGCTTCAAGCAGTGCCATGGCTTCGTCATTGAGTTGGTACAGCGTGGATTCGGGTTTCCAAAAATGCATGCTCGTGCCCAGTTTGCGCTGCAAACCCACCCGAACATTTTCCAGCACCGTCAGGTGCGGGAACACCGCAGAAATCTGGAAAGAACGCACCATGCCGGAGCGTGCCACTTGGGCGGCAGCCTGTTGCGTGATGTCCTGACCCTTGTAAACAATGTGCCCCGAGGTGACGGGCAGAAATTTGGTCAGCAGATTGAATACGGTGGTTTTGCCGGCGCCATTGGGCCCGATCAGGGCGTGAATCGTGCCACGGCGTACCTTGAGGTCCACATGGTCGACGGCGACAAAGCCTTTGAATTCTTTGGTGAGCCCACGCGTTTCGAGAATGATGTCTTCGCTCATGTCTATCGGTAACCCTGTTGTTGGGCCTTGCGGCCCGAACCAGCAAACAGGCTGATGTTATCGATGAACGGCGTTGCGCGTATGCGTGTTTCCCCTGCCCTGGGGGGCGGGACCGCAGCGTGAAAACTGTTTTGACCGGCGCCCACTCAGTGCCCTCTTGATCGAGGGCGCTGAGTCGGTTGCATCAGGTGAGCAAGGCGTTGACGCGCTTCACATAAGCTGCCGGGTCGGCGGGCATGCCGCCTTCGGCCAGCAGGGCCTGATCAAACAGGATGTGCGCCAGGTCGTTGAAGTGCACCGAGCCTTCCAGTTTTTTCACCAGGGCATGTTCGGCATTGACCTCCAGCACCGGCTTAACCTCGGGCGCGGGCTGTCCGGCCTGTTTGAGCATGCGAGCGAGCTGCGTGCTCATGCCGCCGTCTTGCGACACCAGACAGGCCGGCGAGTCGACCAGACGGGTGGTGACGCGCACGTCTTCGGCCTTGTCCTTGAGCGCTTCTTTGAGCTTGGCCAGCAAGGGTTTGAAGGCTTCGGCCGCTTCTTCAGCGGCTTTTTTCTCGGCCTCGTCTTGCAGTTGTCCCAAGTCCACAGCGCCTTTGGCGACCGATTGCAGGGGCGTGCCGTCAAATTCATTCAGGAAGTTCAAGGCCCACTCGTCCACCCGGTCGGCCATGAGCAGCACCTCGATGCCTTTCTTGCGGAAGACCTCCAGCTGCGGGCTGTTGCGGGCGGCCGCCAGGGTGTCGGCGGTGATGTAGTAAATCGCCTCTTGCCCTTCTTTCATGCGGGCTTTGTAGTCGGCGAAAGACACGTTGGTGGCGTCGGTGGTGGTGGAGGCAAAGCGCAGCAGCTTGGCGAGCCGATCGCGGTTGGCAAAGTCTTCGCCCAGGCCTTCTTTGAGCACCGCGCCAAACTCGGCATAAAAGCGGCTGTACTTGCCGGCATCGGTTTTGTCTTCCTCGCTGGCGTCAGCGGCGGGCACGTCGTGTTTGGCCAGGTCTTCGAGCATGCTGAGCACGCGCTTGGTGCATCCCTCGCGGATGGCTTTGACGTCGCGGCTTTCCTGCAGCAACTCGCGGCTCACATTGAGGGGCAGGTCAGCCGAGTCCACCACGCCTTTGACAAAGCGCAGGTACACCGGCAGCAGCGCCTCGGCGTCTTCCATGATGAACACGCGCTTCACGTACAGCTTGAGTCCGCCTTTTTTATCGCGGTTCCACAAATCCATCGGGGCTTTGGAGGGGATGTACAGCAGCTGCGTGTACTCGGTGCTGCCTTCCACGCGGTTGTGGGTGTGGGCCAGCGGCTCGGCAAAGTCCCGGCTGATCTGTTTGTAGAAATCGTCGTACTGCTCTTGGGTGATGTCCTTGCGCGGGCGCGTCCACAAAGCGCTGGCCTGGTTGACGGTTTCCCAGGTGTCGGTGAGCACCATCTCACCGCCCTTGGTGCCGCCGCCTTCAACCGCTTCGCCTTCCTTCCACTCTTCCTTTTGCATCAGGATGGGCAGGCTGATGTGGTCGGCGTACTTGTTGATGATGCCCTTGAGCGTCCAGCTGTTCAGATAGTCTTGAGCGTCTTCGCGCAGGTGCAGGATGATGCTGGTGCCGCGTTGGGCACGGGTGATCGCCTCCACTTCGAAGTCGCCGGTGCCGCCGCTGATCCAGCGCACGCCTTCTTCGGCTTTCAGTCCCGCGCGGCGCGACTCCACGGTGATCTTGTCAGCCACGATGAAGCCCGAATAA
>CANGMW010000234.1 GCA_947454695.1 Comamonadaceae bacterium
CCATCCAATTGAAGCAACCGGTGAAAAAAAGTGAGTTGATCCGCGCCGGCATCAAGGCACTGACGGCCATGAACGACAAGACTTTCCTGGCTGCACTCAACGCAGTGCCCGCCATCAAGACGGGCCGTCCTCAGAAATCCTGACGCCAGAGCGCACCTTCCGATGCGCTTCAGAGCGCGTCGGGAGACTGCACCGACACCAACACGGTTTGTCCTGCACCTTCGCGTTCGCGGTAGCGCAGCCACCAAACCGCCCCTTTGCGCACCATGCACTCCTCGGCCTTGAGACCCAGCAACTGCGCGATGACCTGGCCCAGCATGGGCTGATGACCCACGACCAAGGCTGTACTTTTGCCCTGTGGCCATCGCACCAAAGACAGTAAATGGCTGGGGTGCTCCAGAGGCGCGAGTTCATCCTTGATCTTGTATTTGCGGCCCAGTGCCTGGGCTGTCTGGACTGTGCGGCGGGCGGGACTGACATACACCTTGGCGCTATCCGGAAGTTGGCGCTCAAGCCAAGCCGACACGCGCACGGCCTGTTTCTCGCCCCGTGGCGTCAACACGCGAGACAGGTCATCACCCCCCTCCTCTTGGCCGAGCTCGGCTTCCGCGTGACGCCAAAGGAACAAGTCCATGTCAGTGCCTTTCGCGTCCCTCGCGGGCACTGTAGCGACGCATCAGCGCTTGCTGCGCATCGAGCGCCTTCAGGGGCGCGTGTTGCAACACGCGGGCGTAGGTACCGTCGGCCTGAAGTTCCCAGGCATTGGCCTCATCATGCAAATAGGCCACCAGACATTCGTCCACAATCCGCTGTCGTTGAACGGGGTCGTTGACGGGCCAAGCCAGCTCGATGCGACGCAGCATGTTGCGGTTCATCCAGTCTGCGCTGGAGAGGTAAAGCTCTTCTTGCTCGCCCTGCCTGAAATAAAACACGCGTGAATGTTCCAACAACCGACCGATGACCGAGCGCACACGGATGTTGTCGGTCTGGCCGGGACGTTGGGCGGGCAGCATGCAGGCGCCGCGAACAATGAGGTCAATCTTCACGCCCGCCAAGCCCGCCTTGATCAGCGCATAGATCAAGACATCGTCGGTCAGCGCATTCATCTTCAAGACAATCCGGCTCTCGATGCCCTGGCTGGCCGCCGTGGTCAAAGCCGTGATTTTTTCAACCAGTTTTTTCTGCAAATAAAACGGCGCTAACAGCAAGCGGTTGAGCTTGGGCAGGCGACTCTGACTGGCCAGATGCACGAACACATGCTCCATGTCCAGGGTCAGTGCGGTGTCGGCGGTAATGTGGCTGATGTCGGTGTACAAGCGGGCGGTCGCAGGGTTGTAATTGCCCGTGGAGAGGTGGCCGTAACGCTTGAGATGTCGCCCTTCGCGGCGGGTGATGAGCATCATCTTGGCATGGGTTTTAAGACCCACCACACCGTACACCACCTGCGCACCAATGGATTCAAGCATCTCCGCCCAATTGATATTGGCTTCTTCGTCAAAGCGCGCCTTGAGCTCCACCACCACCATCACTTCTTTGCCACGACGCACCGCCTCACGCAGCAACTCCATCAGCTCCGAGCTTGAGCCGGTGCGGTAGATGGTTTGCTTGATGGCCAGCACATTGGGGTCATTGACCGCCTCTCGCAAGAAAGCCAGCACGCCGTCAAAACTTTCATACGGCTGATGAATCATCACGTCGCCGCGTTTGAGCTGCTCGAAGATGGAATGACCCGGTATGAGTTCCGTCGGGTAGCAGGCTTTGTACTTGGGAAAGCACAAACGGGGCTCATTGACCAAATCAATGAGTTGCGTGAGTCGAACCAAATTAACGGGGCCATGCACGCGGTACAAGGCCTGCGACGGGAGGTCGAATTGCTCTAACAAAAACGACGCCAAGTGCTCCGAACAATCTGATGAGACCTCTAAGCGGACCGCTTGACCGTAGTGCCGGTGCTGCAGGCCTTGTCGCAAAGCGGTGCGGAGGTTTTTCACATCATCTTCGTCCACCGCCAGATCGGAGTGGCGTGTCACCCTGAATTGCGAAAACTGGCCCACGTCGCGACCGGGGAAGAGTTCTGTCAGGTGCGCGCGGATGACGCTGGACAGGGATACAAACAGCTTGCGCCGACCTGAAATTTTGTCGGGCATGGGAATCAAGCGCGGCAACACCCGGGGCACCTTGACGATGGCGATTTCATTGCCACGGCCAAATGCATCCAGCCCGCCAAGGCGAACAATGAAGTTCAAGGATTTGTTGGCCACCTGCGGGAAGGGGTGCGACGGGTCCAGGCCCACCGGCATGAGCAGCGGGCGCACTTCTTTTTCGAAATACTGTTTGACCCAGCGGCGTTGCGCCTGATTGCGCTCTCCGTGCGAAATGATGTTGATGCCGGCTTTTTCAAAGGCGGGCATCAAGGCATCGTTGTACAGCGCATATTGCCGGGCCACTAAATCATGAATCGATGTCGCCAATTTTTCAAATGAAGCTGCTGAGAACGCCTCGTCGCTGGCATTGCCCTGATGCGCAGCCAGATGCGGCTCCATGCGCACTTCAAAAAACTCGTCCAGGTTGGACGACACGATGCACAGGTAGCGCAAACGTTCCAACAAGGGAACGTCCTCGCGGCACGCCCAGTCAAACACCCGCTCATTGAAAGCCAGGATGCTGTGATCCCGGTCAAGCAATGCAATGGAATGGGGCTCGACATCAACCTGAGGTTGACGCGGTAATTTGGACATTGGGGGCTTTTGAACTGTGACCATGGTATGTCATATTGTTGAAATGTTTGATGACAATGGCGTGACAATCCGGCGCGCCATCCGAACTAAGCAGGCAATTCACCACGCCCTTGCGCTGGGACAAGGTGACCCAGGAATTGCGAACCGGCTTGAGACCAACTGAATTGCATAGCGCGTTCCCGCGCCACATGACGGGGCACTGTCTGCGCGCGTTGCCAAGCTAGAAGCAAATCATGTTCCAGCGAGCCGCCTTTGGCGGTGTGGTCGCGCTCGCCGAAGATCTCCAGCGGGCCATCCACCGGAAAGCCCGCCACCGGCGTGCCACACGCCATGGCTTCAAGCATCACCAAACCGAAAGTCTCTGACTTGCTGGACATCACAAACACATCGGCGGCGGCATAGACCTTGGCCAGCTCCGGGCGCGGCAAAACGCCCAACCACAGCGCGCTGGGGTACTTCGCTTTCAGTGAAGCCTCCAGGGGCCCGACCCCGCAGACCACTTTAGTGCCCGGGATATCAAGCTGCAGGAAGGCTTCGATGTTTTTCTCGTAAGAGACCCGCCCGACGAACAAAGACACGGGACGGGGCAGATCACGCCACTGCGGCAATTCAAACACTTCAGGGTGAAAGGGAAACAAGGACAAATCCACCCCATGCGTCCAGCCCCGCAGATTGGCAAAACCACGCTGTTCCAACATGGCAAGCACCCCTTGCGTAGGCACCAAAACACCACTGGACGGCTTGTGGAATCGCTTGAACAGGGCATAACCCCAGGACAAGGGGATCTTCAGAGCCGAATTCAGAATCTCCGGAAATTTGGTGTGGAATGCCGTGGTGAAGGCCAGCTTGCGCTTCAAACAGTAAGCGCGCGCGGCCCAACCCAGCGGCCCTTCGGTGGCAATGTGGATGGCGTCAGGCTGCAATGCATCGAGGTAGTGCGCCAAGCGTTTGGCCGGCCGCACCACCAGGTCAATACCGGCGTAGCCCGGACAGGGCCGTGTCTTGAATAGGCCGGGGTGAATGACTTGCACCGTGTGCCCGCGCTCTGTGACCTCGCGCACCAACTCCACCAGCGTGGTGACCACCCCGTTGACTTGGGGTTGCCAGGCATCCGTGATGAGGGCGATTTTCATGCCGCCATGGCTTTCGCGGTACCCGTCTGGTAGGCCGGCACTTCGTCAACCCCCCAATGGATCAGCTCAAGTTGGCCATCCTGGTGTTCCACCAAAGCGGTCCGGCTCTCAACCCAGTCACCATCGTTGCAATACAAGATGCCGTTGATGTCGCGCATCTCCGCGCGGTGGATGTGCCCGCACACCACCCCCTGGTGTCCGCGGCGGCGTGCTTCGTTGGCTACCGCCACTTCAAAGTCACTGACAAAGTTCACCGCTTTTTTAACTTTGTGCTTGAGGTAAGCCGAC
>CANGMW010000235.1 GCA_947454695.1 Comamonadaceae bacterium
TCACTGTACGCCGACTTGGGGTCGGTTAACAGGGGGTTACTGAGCGGATAAAACCGGGTGGGATAATCTGCAAGACAACAACCACACCCACACCACCCATGCGTGGTCGCGGGGGGCAAAAGGGGAACCTATGATTTTTGTGACAGGTGGCGCAGGGTTCATCGGCGCCAATTTCATGCTGGACTGGTTGGCCCAAAGCAGCGAGCCGGTCCTTAATCTGGACAAGTTGACCTACGCGGGTAATTTGCAAAACCTGGCGTCCTTGCAAGGGGATGCCCGTCATGTTTTTGTACGCGGTGATATTGGTGATGCGACGCTGGTAGCCGAGTTATTGGCCAAGCACCGGCCACGTGCGCTTGTTAACTTTGCGGCCGAGTCCCATGTGGACCGTTCCATTCACGCCCCAGAAGACTTTATCCAGACCAATATTGTGGGCACATTCCGTCTGTTGGAATCGGCTCGTTTGTATTGGGCTTCACTCCAAGGCAAAGATCGCGACAACTTTCGTTTCTTGCATGTTTCTACCGACGAAGTCTATGGCTCACTCACGCCCACTGCGCCGGCCTTCACCGAGCTGCACCGCTACGAGCCCAACAGCCCTTATTCGGCCAGCAAAGCGGCCAGCGACCATCTGGTGCGGTCCTACCACCACACTTACGGGCTGCCGGTGCTCACCACCAACTGCTCCAACAACTACGGCCCTTACCATTTCCCGGAAAAGCTCATCCCCTTGATGATCGTCAACGCTCTGGCCGGTAAACCTTTGCCGGTCTATGGCGACGGGCAGCAGGTGCGCGACTGGCTCTTCGTCAAAGACCATTGCAGTGCCATTCGTTGCGTGCTTCAGTCTGGGCGGCTTGGCGAGGTCTACAACGTGGGCGGCAACAGCGAGAAAGCGAATCTGGATGTCGTCCACACGGTGTGTACTTTGCTCGATGAACTGCGCCCGCGCAGTGATGGACAGTCGTACCGGACTCAAATTTCATTTGTGAAAGACCGCCCCGGACACGATCGTCGCTACGCCATCGACGCGCGCAAACTCTCGCAAGAGCTGGGCTGGTCGCCGGCGCAGACCTTTGAGTCCGGCATGCGCCAGACCGTGCGGTGGTATTTGGATAACCCGGAGTGGGTGCAGCAGGTGCAATCGGGCGCCTACCGCGACTGGGTGCAAAAGCAGTACGCATGAAAATTCTTTTACTCGGCAAAAACGGCCAGCTAGGTTGGGAGTTGCAACGATCGCTCTGTGTTTTGGGCGAGGTGGTCGCACTGGACCGCGAAGGCGCCGAGGGCTTGTGCGGTGATCTGGCCGATCTGGAAGGCTTGGCGCGCACCGTGCGTCAACTGCGTCCGCAGCTCATTGTTAATGCGGCCGCTTACACGGCGGTAGACCGGGCCGAGGGCGATGAAGTACAGGCGCATCGCATCAACGCCCTGGCGCCCGAGGTATTGGCCCGCGAGGCGGCGAACCTTCATGCCCTGCTGGTGCACTACAGCACCGACTATGTATTTGACGGCCGCGGTGACACGCCTTGGCAAGAAGGTGACGCCACAGCGCCCCTGAATGCCTATGGGCGCACCAAGCTGGAGGGGGAGACGCGCATTGCGGCCACCAACTGCCGGCATTTGATATTTCGCACCAGCTGGGTTTATGGCGCGCATGGCCAGAACTTTGCCAAGACGGTGTTGCGGCTGGCCAGCGAACGCGACAGCTTAAGCATGATCAACGACCAGTTTGGCGCGCCTACCGGGGCCGACTTGCTGGCCGACATCACGGCGCAGGCCGTGCGGCATCTTTTGCCTGCGCTAGGACACAATGACCACACGCCCAGTGGCGTCTACCATGTGGCGGCTGCGGGAGAGACCTCTTGGTTCGACTATGCCCGCTGGGTGCTGACCTGTGCGCAGCAGCGTGGCTTCAATTTGAAAGTGGATGCCGCCATGCTCAAGGCCATTCCCAGCTCGGCTTATCCGGTGGCGGCTGTTCGTCCGCATAATTCGCGCTTGGACACGGCGCGTTTGACCAATACGTTTGGCTTGCACTTGCCGCACTGGCAACAAGGCGTTCAGCGCTTGCTGCAAGAAATTCTTTAGACAATTAAAACTGGGCAACACCATGACGCAAAGAAAAGGGATCATTCTGGCCGGTGGCTCGGGTACGCGGCTTCATCCGGCCACGTTGGCCATGAGCAAGCAGCTCTTGCCGGTGTATGACAAGCCCATGATTTATTACCCGCTGAGCACGCTCATGCTGGCTGGTATCCGTGACATTTTGGTGATCAGCACACCGCAGGACACGCCGCGCTTTGCGCAACTGCTGGGGGACGGCAGCCAGTGGGGCTTGAACCTGCACTATGCCGAACAACCCAGCCCAGATGGCTTGGCGCAGGCCTTCATCATCGGCGAGCAATTCATCGGCAACCACCCGAGTGCCTTGGTGTTGGGCGACAACTTGTTTTATGGCCATGATTTCCAGTCGTTGCTGGGTGCGGCAGACGCCAAAACAGAAGGTGCCACGGTGTTTGCCTACCATGTGAACGACCCTGAGCGTTACGGGGTAGTGGCTTTTGATGCCACTGGAAAAGCCATCAGCATCGAGGAAAAACCCGCCCAGCCCCGCAGCAACTACGCCGTGACCGGTTTGTATTTTTACGACCAACAGGTGGTCGACATTGCCAAGTCGGTCAAGCCCAGTGCGCGCGGCGAGCTGGAAATTACCACGGTGAACCAAACCTACCTGAGCCAGGGGCAACTGCAGGTACAGATCATGCAGCGCGGCTACGCCTGGCTGGATACTGGCACGCACGAATCGCTGCTGGAGGCCAGTCAGTTCATCGCCACACTGGAGCACCGCCAGGGCCTCAAGATCGCGTGCCCGGAAGAAATTGCCTGGCGCAGCGGCCTCATTAACAGCGAGCAACTTGAAAAACTCGCACGTCCTTTGGCCAAAAATGCCTACGGCCAGTACCTGATGCGCATGTTGTCCGAGCCGCAGGCTTGATTCAGAGCACCATGAACGTCATCGCTACCGCCCTGCCGCAAGTGTTGATCCTGGAGCCGAACGTGTTTGGAGATGCACGTGGGTTTTTCCAGGAAAGCTTCAATCAAAAAATTTTCCACGAGGCCACCGGCGTCACCGCTCAGTTTGTGCAGGACAACCACAGCCGCAGTACGCGCGGGGTGTTGCGCGGCCTCCATTACCAAAGGGTGCAACCCCAAGGCAAGTTGGTACGTGTGGTGCGTGGCGAGGTGTTTGATGTGGCGGTCGATGTGCGGCGCTCCTCCCCGAATTTCGGGCAATGGGTCGGTGTGGCGCTCAGCGAGGACAACCACCGACAACTCTGGGTGCCCCCTGGCTTTGCACATGGGTTTGTGGTGACCAGCGAGCGGGCCGATTTCCTCTACAAGACAACCGACTATTACGCACCAGAGCATGAGCGCTGTGTCGCGTGGAACGATCCTGCCATCGGCATTGCGTGGCCTGAAGTTGGCCCGCTGCAGCTGTCTGATAAAGACCGAAAAGGCGTGCTTCTGGCGCAAGCCGACGTTTTCCCCTGAGCGTGTAAAGTCGATGTCCATGATCCATCCCGTCATTTTGTGCGGCGGCAGCGGAACCCGTTTGTGGCCTCTGTCGCGCAAAGCATTTCCCAAGCAATTCATTCCGCTGATTGACAACAAGTCCTTGCTGCAGCTCACGCTGGAGCGGGTTGCCTTGCTGGGGCGAGACATCACCTGCGTCTCGGCCGAAGACCACCGCTTCTTGCTGGCCGGCGTGGCCGAACAAGCGGGCTTGAACGTTCAGCAAATCCTGGAGCCGCAAGCCAAAAATACAGCCGCCGCCATGGCCTTGGCCGCCTTGGCCGCGCAGCCGCAGGCGTTGTTGTTGTTTTGCCCGGCCGATCACCACATTCCCGACGCCCAAGCCTTCGCCGACATGGTGTTGCGGGCGGTGCCTGCAGCCCAGTCAGGACAGCTGGTGACGTTTGGGGTGGCTCCCAGTTTTCCCAGCACTGCCTACGGCTACATCCAAAAGGGCGCCGCCAGCCCGCAGGGCGGTTTTGCCGTGGCGCGTTTTGTGGAAAAGCCACAGCAGGCTAAAGCCGCAGAGTTCTTGCTCAGTGGTCACTACCTGTGGAATGCGGGCA
>CANGMW010000236.1 GCA_947454695.1 Comamonadaceae bacterium
TCCTGACGGCTGCTGCGCGCAGACTCATTGATTTCCTGGCGCAACTCGCGCTCGATGCGCTGGGTGGACTCCAGCATCACCGACTGCAAGGCGGCCAAATCCCCTGCCCTCAAAGCACCGGCGAGCTGGCGCTTCAAAATCCAAACCAGCAAGACCACGCCGAGCGAAGCCAGTCCAAGGATCAGCCAGAGTTGCCAGTTGTTCATGTCGTGCGTTTGGAGCTAAGGGCTGAAGTGGCTCAAGCCTGAGCGGCTGAGGGGTTGATCGGGGTGAGCGCCTTGCCCTTCAACAGAAAACCAATGAGGTTGTCCGCCGCCAAATTGGCCATGGCCATGCGGGTGGGCACGCTGGAGCTGGCGATGTGCGGGGTGAGCACCACGTTGGGCACCGTCAGTAAATCAGTATTGAATTTGGGCTCGCCTTCAAACACATCCAGGCCAGCCGCAGCGATGCGCCCTTCACGCAAGGCCTTGGCCAGTGCCGCGTCATCCACAATGCCGCCCCGCGCGATGTTGACCAGCGTGGCGGAGGGTTTCATCTGGGCCAGCTCGGCAGCACCAATGGTGTGGTGCGAAGCGGGCGAATAAGGCAATACCAACACCACGTGGTCAGCCGTCTTGAGCAGCTCTTCCTTGCTGACGTAGTGCGCCTTGCATTCGGCTTCGGTGGCAGCGTCCAAGCGGCTGCGGTTGTGATAGATCACCTTCATGCCAAAGCCATGTGCGCCGCGCTTGGCAATGCCTTGACCGATGCGGCCCATGCCCAAAATACCCAAGGTCGAGCCGTGGATATCGGAGCCGGCAAACATGTCGTAGCTCCATTTGGTCCACTTGCCTTGGCGCAGATAAATCTCGCTCTCGGTCATGCGTCGGGCCGTGGCCATGAGCAGTGCAAAGCCGAAGTCGGCGGTGGTCTCGGTCAGCACATCAGGCGTGTTGGTGGCCAGCACCTTGTGAGCGGTCATCGCGTCCACGTCGAAATTGTTGTAGCCCACGGCCATGTTGGCGCAAATTTTCAGCTGGGGGTTGGCGTCCAGCACTTCGGCATCGATGCGGTCGGAACCGTTGGTGAAGGCGCCCACTTTGCCCTTCAATTTTTCAATCAACTCGGCTTTGGTCCAAAGCTCATCGCTCTGGTTGGACGCCACCTCGAAGTGTTGCGACAAACGGGCAATGACTTCGGGAAACACAGCACGGGTGACAAGGATCTGGGGTTTCATGAATTTGTCTCTGAGAGTTGGTTGAAAAAATAAAGCAGTCTCTGCGCAAGCCGTCAATGTACCAGTTGGTATTGAAGGATGTAGGTAGCAGCCCCGGCCAGGTAGCCGGCCAGCGCCAGGCCCGTGATGCGCCGCAGGTACCAGCGGAAGTCGATGTTCTCCAGGCCCATGGCAGCGACCCCGGCCGCTGAGCCGATGATGAGCAGCGAGCCCCCGGTGCCGGCGCAATAAGCCATGAATTCCCATAGAAAACTGTCCGTCGGATACTGGGCCAGGCTGTACATACCCATGGATGCGGCCACCAAAGGCACGTTGTCCACGATGGCGCTGAACACGCCGATGATGATGACGATCAGGTCCAGTCGCCCCACCGTCACGTCCAGCCACTGGGCCAGTGCGGCCAGCACGTGAGCGTGTTCCAGCACCGCCACCGACAGCAATATGCCCACAAAAAAGACGATCGAAGCCATGTCAATACGGGTCAGCGCATGCGCCAGCGTGAGGAATTGCCTGTTCTGTTCATCGGGCTTGTCCCGGTGCAAGAGGTCACCCACCAGCCAGATGAGCCCCAAGCCCAGCAACACGCCCATGAAGGGCGGCAGGTGCGTCACGGCTTTGAACACCGGCACCAGCACCAACACCCCCAGGCCCAGCACCAGCATCAACCGGCTCTCCAGCAGCGTGGTGCGTGATCCTCCTGCCTGCATGTCGCGCTCAGGAGGCGGCGGCACCACCGGCCGACCTGAAAACCACCAGGCCATCAGGCCCAGCGGAACCAGCAGACTGACCACCGAGGGCAGGAAGACATTTTTCACAATGGCCGTGGCCGTGATCTGCCCACCAATCCACAGCATGGTGGTGGTCACATCCCCGATGGGCGACCAGGCCCCGCCCGCATTGGCAGCTATCACGATGAGGCCCGCAAAAAGCCAACGGTCCTCTCGCCGGTCCAGCAATTTTTTCATCAGGGACACCATCACGATGGTGGTCGTGAGGTTATCCAGAATCGCACTGAGAAAGAAGGTCAACACGCCCACCAGCCAAGCCAGAGCGGACAGGCGGGTCGTGCGTATGCGCGCGGTGATGACGTCAAAGCCGTTGTGGGCATCGACCACCTCCACAATGGTCATGGCGCCCATCAGGAAAAAAACGATCTGGGCTGTGCCGGTCAGCGATTCATTCAGCTGCGCAGTCAGCGCTACTGCATCGCTCATTACCAACGCATACACGCTCCACATCAGCCCGGCGCCGATCAGGGCCGTGGCTGATTTGTTGATTTTCAGGGTGTGTTCCAGCGCGATGGCCACATAGGACAGCGCGAACAGCCCCCCCAGGATCCAGGCCAGGCTCAATCCACCCACCGCGTGAACTCTTGTACCGGCACCCGCGGCGTGTGGAAAGTGTTGACGATGTCGCTCTCATCGGCATAGCCCAGCGCCATGCCACAGATCAGCATCTCGTCTTCACCTGCACCGATCAAGGGCATGATGATTTTGGAGAAGCCATTCCAAGCAGCCTGGGGGCAGGTGTGAAGGCCACGGGCGCGCGCGGCCAGCATGATGTTTTGCAGGAACATGCCGTAATCCATCAGGGAGCCACGCCCCATGACGCGGTTCATCGTGAACATCAGACCCACGGGCGCATCAAACAATTTGTAGTTACGCTGGTGCTGCAAATGCATCTTGTCCTTGTCGCCCTTACCGATACCGAGCAAGTTGTACAAACCCCAGCCATTTTCACGACGGCGGTCAATGAAGGGGCTGATCCATTTGGCCGGGTAGTAGTCGTATTCCTCGCGGTACTCGTCGGCCAGAGCGGGGTTGTCGCGCATGGCGTCGTGGGCTGCGCAAACTTTTTGGACCAGCGTGTCGCGGGCCTGGCCTTGCAACACGTAGACATTCCAGGGCTGTGTGTTGGTGCCCGAAGGTGCGCGGCTGGCGACCTGCAGCAAATCCGTCAGGAGTTCGCGCGAAACCGGCTGAGGCGTGAAGGCACGCGCCGACATGCGCGACGCAATGGCCTCGTCAATGGACATGGGGGACAGGGTCGACGCTGAGGTCATAGAAGTTGCTCCAGAACTTGTTTGAGTGAATGAGGAATAGGCACTGGACGACGCGTTTGCCGGTCCACGTACACATGAACGAAATGGCCCTGCGCCGACGCGGTCACGGCGCCTTGGGCAAACAAACCCACTTCATAGCGAACACTGGAGTTCCCCAGCTTCGCAACCCGGATCCCGGCTTCAACCGTTTGTGGAAATGCCAGGGGAGAAAAATAGTTGCATTGGGTCTCGATCACCAACCCGATGGTTGAACCTTCGTGAATATCGAGTACCCCCTGGTCGATCAAGTGCGCATTGACCGCCGTGTCAAACCAGCTGTAATAAACGACGTTGTTCACATGCCCGTAGGCATCGTTGTCCATCCAGCGGGTGGTGATCGGTCGGTACACCCGGTAGGCACTACGGGGCTCAGCTGTGGTTTTGACGGGGGGTTGGGTCATGTCTGCTGCGATTTTGCCATTTAGCGCATCTCCCCTGACCGTATTGGCTTATCCAGCCAGACACCTGAGCCGCTCTGCACAGGGCTTAGCCCCCTGCCCCGCCCCAGAATTTAGGGACTCGACCCTAATGTGCTGCATTGCAGCAAAAAACCCTTGCGTTCAGTTCCGACACCCCTATAATTCGCTTCATGTTGCACTGCAACAAAAAAGTTTTTCTTCAACCCTCTAGGAGTAAATTATGTTGACCGCTGAACAAATCGTTGCTGCAAACAAAGCCAATGTCGAAACCCTGTACGGCCTGACCGCCAAAGCCTTTGCTGGCGTGGAAAAAATGGTCGAGCTGAACCTGGCTGCCTCCAAAGCCATCTTGGCTGATGCA
>CANGMW010000237.1 GCA_947454695.1 Comamonadaceae bacterium
CCCATCGCCGACTGGGTGTCCCGCTCGGCATCGAGCTGCTGGTTGAACGTGCGGTTGGAGGCGTCGCGCAGCAAATGGCGCGTGGCCACCAGCGCTTTGGTGGGCATGGCGGCCAGGCGGTTGGCCATCGCGAGCGCTGCTGCCACACAGTCATCGGCCACCTCCCAAATCAGCCCCCAGGCGAGCGCCTTGTCGGCCGGTAATTTGTCACCCGTCATGGCCAGGGCCATGGCGCGCGCCAGCCCCAAACGCTCGGGCATTAACCAGGAACTCCCCGCATCGGGAATCAAGCCGATTTTGCTGAAGGCTTGGATAAAACTCGCGCCCGGTGCCGCAATGGCGATGTCGCAGGTCATCACCAGCGAAGCACCCGCGCCGGCGGCCACGCCGTTCACTGCCGCAATCACCGGCATGCGCAGGTTCTGAATTTTTCTTGCCGTGGGGTTAAAGGCCTGATCGATCACGGGCCCGGGGTCGGCTCGGGCCACCAGATCGGGGCCCGGCTTGAAATCAAATTCCGCCAAATCAGCACCGGCACAAAAGCCGCGCCCGGCACCGGTGATCACCATCGCACGAATCGTTGGATTGGCCTCGGCACGCTCCATGGCCGCCCACAGATCGTGGTGCATTTGGCGGGTAAAGCTGTTGAGCGCCTCAGGTCGGTTCAGTGTGAGCAGCGCCACAGGCCCCTGCTCGGCGTACAGCACGGTGGAATCAGACATCAGCAAACCTCTTGAAATAGTCACCTCCACGCTGGGTGCGGGGAGCGGTGACCAAATCTAACATTAGCCGACCGTTTGGTCGGCTAATGTTTTCCCTAGGTTGCCTGAAGGGCTCAAGCCAAGGTGAGCTTGACGAATTTACGCTTGCCCACCTGCAGCACGTAGGTGCCGGCTGGCAACTTGAGGCCTTTGTCGCTGACCACCGCGCCGTCCACGCGCACGCCGCCGCCGTCGATCAGCCGGTTGCCCTCGCCGCTGGAAGCGGCCAGCCCGCTGGCCTTGAGCAAGGCGGCGATGCCCATGGGGCCGGCGTCCAGCTGCAGGGTCTGTTCGGGGATCTCGTCCGGAATGCCGCCACGCGAGCGGTTGATGAAGTCCTGCTCGGCGGCCTCAGCCGCCGCCGCGGAGTGAAAACGGGTGGTGATTTCCTTGGCCAGCAAGACCTTGGCATCTTTTGGGTTTCGCCCTTGCGCCACTTCCTTTTTCAAGACCTCAATCACAGCCAGACTGCTAAAACTCAGAAGTGTGTACCAACGCCACATCAGTTCATCAGAGATCGAGAGGACCTTGGCGAACATGGTGTTGGCGTCTTCGGTGATGGCGATGTAGTTGTTTTTGGACTTGGACATCTTGTCCACACCGTCCAAGCCCTCGAGCAGCGGCATGGTCAAAATGCACTGCGGCTCCTGCCCGTACTCGGCTTGCAGGGTGCGGCCCATGAGCAGGTTGAATTTCTGGTCGGTGCCGCCAAGCTCCAGATCGCTCTTGAGCGCCACGCTGTCATAGCCCTGCATCAGCGGGTAGAGGAATTCATGGACTGAAATGGGCGTGCCCGCCTTGAAGCGGTCGTAGAAGTCGTTGCGCTCCATCATGCGCGCCACGGTGTACTTGGCGGCCAGCTGAATCATGCCCATCGACCCCAGCGGCAGACTCCACTCGCTGTTGTAGCGGATCTCGGTGCGGGCCGGGTCCAGCACCAGGCTGGCCTGCTTGTAATAGGTCTCGGCGTTGACCTTGATTTGCTCGGGCGTGAGGGGCGGGCGGGTGTTGTTGCGACCGGAGGGGTCGCCGATCAGGCTGGTGAAGTCTCCGATCAGGAAAATGACCTGATGCCCCAAGTCCTGCAACTGGCGCATCTTGTTGAGCACCACGGTGTGGCCGATATGGATGTCCGGCGCGGTCGGATCCAGACCCAGCTTGATGCGCAGGGGGGTGCCGGTGGCTTCGGCGCGCGCCAGCTTTTTGACCCACTCGTCCTGAGGGATCAGTTCCTCGCAGCCCCGCAAGGTAACGGCCAGGCTTTCGCGGACACGGTCGGTAACAGGAAACTGGGCGGATGGGCTTGCTTGCATGGGGATTTCCAGAGGGCTTTAAGGGTAGCCGGATATAATCAAAGGTTCTGCGTTTGAGTCGCATTTTATGCGGCACACGCCTTTGCCCTGAGACCCTCGCTTGAAAAATCCTGTGTTCACCGCCGCTCAATCCCTGCTGACAACCTTGCGTCAGTCTTGGATACGCCACCCCAAACGCTGGGTGGTGTTGCTGGCCAGCTCCGGCTTTCTCAGTGCCGGCGCCTATGCGGTCGCCACGGTGGTCGATTCTTTGGCACCGCCGGTGCAGCTCGCACAGCAAGACGTCAGCGAAATCATTCAGCCCCTGGGCTTGCAAAGCCAGGTCGTGGCGCTTGAAAACCGGCAATTGCGCCTGTACCGCTCCGATGTCACCCGCAGCACGGACACAGCTGACACTTTGCTGCAGCGTTTGGGGGTGAATGACCCCTTGGCGGCCAACTTCTTGCGCACCGATCCCGTGGTCCAGCAGCATTTACTCAAACGTGCGGGACGGATGGTCAAGGCGGAGACCTCTCAAAACGACACCTTGCTGGCACTGAGCGCCCGCTGGAGCCCGGATGACGACGGTAGCTTTAAGCGCTTGGTGGTGGAGCGCCAAAACGGCGCATTTGTCGCCCGCTTGGAAACGGCCGCATTGAGCGCATCGACCCGGTTGGCCAGCGGCACGATTCAAACCTCCTTGTTTGCCGCGACCGACGAAGCCCAAATACCGGACGCGATCGCCATTCAAATCGCTGAGATTTTCTCGGGGGATATTGATTTCCACCGGGCCCTGCGCAAAGGCGACCGCTTTTCGGTGGTTTATGAAACGCTGGAAGCCGACGGCGAGCCGCTGCGTGCGGGTCGGGTACTGAGCACCGAATTCGTCAATGACGGAAAAACTTTCCAAGCCATGTGGTTCCAAGAACCTACGGCTCAGTCGGGCGCACAAGCGCCCAAAGTTAGTCACACCCAAACCAAGGGCGGCTATTTCACACTGGATGGTAAGAGCCTGCGTCGGGCTTTTTTGGCCTCTCCGCTGGCTTTTTCGCGCGTATCGAGTGGCTTTAGCATGCGCTTTCACCCCATCTTGCAAATCTGGCGGGCCCACCTGGGTGTTGATTACGCTGCTGTCACGGGCACACCGGTGCGCAGCGTGGGCGATGGCGCGGTGGACTTTGCGGGCGTGCAAAACGGATTTGGCAACGTCGTCATCTTGCGTCATGGCAATGGCAACAGCACGGTTTACGCCCACCTGAGCCAGATTGCCGTCAAACGGGGGCAAGCAGTGACCCAAGGCCAGCATCTGGGCGCAGTCGGCGCCACAGGTTGGGCCACCGGACCTCACCTGCACTTTGAGTTTCGCGTGAACGGTCAGCACAAAGATCCGCTGACCATGGCCCGCCAAAGCGATGCAGTCCCTGTCCCGCAAGGCCTACGCCCCGAATTCAACCGGCTGGCCGCCAATGTCCGACAAGAACTGGCCGCCGCCAACTGGCTGCGCGCTGGCGACGCTAACTGAGCCCCTGCAGATCTGAGGCCCAGCCGTGTCTGAGCTTTACATTGGACTGATGTCCGGCACCTCACTGGATGGCGTGGACGGCGTGTTGGTTGACTTTTCTCAAGCGCAACCCCGGGTACTGCAGCATGCCCACACCCCTTTCCCTGCACCCTTTAGCGCCGAATTACTGAGCCTTAACAAAAGCGGTCCGGACGAACTGCACCGCGCCGCATTGGCGGGTAATGCGCTGAGTCGTTTGTATGCAGACAATGTGCAACAGTTGCGCTCCCAAGCCCAGGTGAATGCCAGCGACATCATCGCCATCGGGGCGCATGGACAAACCGTGAGACACCGACCGCAAGAATTCGACGGCACGGGCTACACCTTACAAATTAACAACCCGGCCTTGCTGGCTGAACTCAGCGGCATCGATGTCGTGGCCGACTTTCGCAGCCGGGACGTGGCCGCCGGTGGACAAGGTGCGCCCTTGGTGCCGATTTTTCACCAGGCCGTCTTTTACGAACC
>CANGMW010000238.1 GCA_947454695.1 Comamonadaceae bacterium
GGCCAGGGTGGCGGCCATTTCCACCGGGTGGTGGCCGTAGTCGTCAATCACGGTGAAGGTGCCGCCTTGCTTGGCCGAGACCTCGCCATAACGCTGAAAACGGCGCCCCACGCCTTTGAACTCGGCCAGGGCTTTTTGCACGGCCGCGTCCGCAACATCCAATTCGGTGGCCACGGCAATTGCAGACAAGGCGTTGAGCACGTTGTGACGTCCGGGCAGGTTGAGCACGATGGGCAAATCGGGCAAGACCACGCCATTGCGGCGCTGCACGGTGAAGTGCATCTGGCCATTCACCGCACGCACATCCACCGCGCGCACTTGCGCACCCTCTTCGAAGCCGTAGCTGGTGACGGGACAGGACACCTGCGGCACGATGTCGCGCACGGCGGCGTCATCGGTGCACAAAATGGCGGTGCCGTAAAAGGGCATGCGGTGCAAGAAATCGACAAACGCTTTTTTCAGACGCTCAAAATCATGGCCATAGGTTTCCATGTGATCGGCATCGATATTGGTCACCACCGCCATCACGGGCAAGAGGTTGAGGAAGGAGGCATCGGATTCATCAGCCTCGACCACGATGTAGTCCCCACTGCCCAGGCGCGCATTGGCGCCTGCGCTGTTCAGGCGCCCGCCGATCACAAAAGTCGGGTCCAGCCCGGCCTGTGCCAACACACTGGCCACCAGGCTGGTGGTGGTGGTTTTGCCGTGGGTGCCGGCAATCGCAATGCCTTGCTTTAGGCGCATGAGCTCGGCCAGCATGAGGGCGCGCGGCACGATGGGCACGCGTTTGGCACGCGCGGCCACGACTTCGGGGTTGTCAGACTGCACGGCGGTGGACGTCACCACTGCATCCGCGCCGTCGACATTGGACGCTTGATGACCCACATGGGTTTGGATGCCCAGCGTTGCCAGTCGTTTGAGCGTGGCGCTGTCGCTCAGATCAGAGCCGGAAATTTGATAGCCCAGGTTGAGCAGCACCTCGGCGATGCCGGACATGCCCGAGCCCCCGATGCCCACAAAATGGATGTGTCGCACAGCGTGTTTCATCGTGCCAACTCCTCGCAGGCGGCCACCATGCGGTTGACCGCATCGAGCTTGGCCAGTTTCCTCGCATTCATGCCCCAGGCACACAGGCTGGCACGGTCCACAGATTGGAAAAAGTCCGCCAAGACTTGCGCTGTGAGATCGGCCTGTGCCATCAAACGTCCCGCGTCTTGCGACACCAGGAACTGCGCATTCACGGTCTGGTGATCGTCCACCGCCGAAGGGAACGGCACAAACAGAGCAGCGGCGCCGACGGCGGCCAGCTCGGTCACGGTGCTCGCACCGGCACGGCAAACCACCAGATCGGCTTGCGCAAACGCTTGGGCGGTGTCTTCAATAAAGGGCGTCAATTCAGCTTGCACACCCGCGGCCTCGTAGTGAGCTCGCAAGGCATCGATTTGTTTGGCGCCGCTTTGGTGTGTCACCACAGGCCGCTGCTCAGGTGCGATCTTGGCCAGGGCTTGCGGCACCACCTCATTCAAAGCCCGCGCGCCCAAACTGCCACCGACCACCAGCACCCGTAAGGGGCCTGTTCGGTTGGCAAACCGCGTAGCGGTGTCGGCTTGGCGCAAAAATTCGGCGCGCAGCGGGTTGCCCACCCATTGGGACTTTTTCATCACGTTCGGAAACGCGCTGAACACGCGGTCGGCCACACTGGCCAGGACTTTGTTGGCCATACCGGCCACCGAGTTTTGCTCATGCAAGATCAGGGGTTTGCCCAGCAGCACACTCATCATGCCGGCCGGAAAACTGATGTAGCCACCAAAACCCAGCACCACATCCGGTTGGACGCGACGCACCACCGCCACACTTTGGGCAAAGGCTTTGAGCAAGCGCACAGGCAACCAGGCCAGCGTCGTGAGGCCTTTGCCACGCACACCCGAGAAGGCGATGCTCTCAAACGCAAATCTGCGCGGCTTGACCAACTGCGCTTCCATGCCACTGGCATTGCCCAGCCAGTGCACGCGCCAGCCACGCTCGCGCAGCGCTTCGGCCACAGCCAGCCCGGGGAAGATATGTCCGCCCGTGCCACCGGCCATGACAAGCGCGCAGGGCGCGTGGTTCACCGCGTTCATCGGCGCCCCCCTTGCATCTTCTGGCGGTTTTCGTAGTCGATACGCAGCACCACGGCCAGCGCCACCAGATTGATGAGGATGGCAGATCCGCCATAACTCATGAGCGGCAAGGTCAGACCTTTGGTGGGCAAGGCCCCCAGGTTCACGCCCATGTTGATGAAGGCCTGAAAGCCCATCCAGATGCCCACACCCTGAGCCACCAGTCCGGCAAACACCTGGTCCATGGCAATGGCTTGGCGCCCGATGTGCATGATGCGCCGGGTCATCCACAAGAACAAGCCGATGACGGCAAACACACCCACCAGGCCGAACTCTTCGCCGATGACCGCGAGCAGGAAGTCGGTGTGCGCTTCGGGCAGCCAGTGCAGCTTCTCAACACTGCCGCCTAAGCCCACGCCGAAAATTTGGCCACGCCCGATGGCTATGAGGGAGTGCGACAACTGGTAGCCCTTGCCCATCGAATGCTCGGGACTCCAGGGGTCCAGGTAGGCAAAGATACGCTCGCGTCGCCATTCGCTCAGCGCGATCATGAGTCCAAAAGCCAGTACCAGGCCCGCCGCAATCAAGAAAAACATGCGCGCGTTCACGCCCCCCAGAAACAAGATACCCATAGCGATGACGGCGATCACCATGAAAGCGCCCATGTCAGGCTCGGCCAAGAGCAGCAGGCCCACCACCACCACGGCCACGCCCATGGGCAGCACGGCACGGAAGAAGTTTTCCTTCACGTCCATCTTGCGCACCATGTAGTCGGCCGCATAAAGCAAGACAGCAAATTTCGCTAACTCAGACGGCTGAAAGTTCATGACGCCCAAGGCGATCCAGCGCCGCGCACCGTTCACGCCTTTACCGATGAAAGGCATGAGCACCGCAATCAGCAGCAGCAGCGAGGCGACAAACAACAGCGGGGCAATTTTTTCCCACATCTGAATCGGCACTTGAAAAGCCAGCAAGGCCACCACAAAGGCAATGACCAAGGACACCACATGGCGTGTCAGGAAATGGGTGTGCGCATAGTGCGCGAATTTGGGGTTGTCCGGCATGGCAATCGAGGCGGAGTACACCATGATCAAACCCCAAGCCAGCAAGGTCAGCGTGACCCAGATCAGCGGCTGGTCAAAACCGCTGAGCTGAACCGGCATGCTGCCGGCTGCCCCATAGCGCGTGGGCCCGGTTTTGACCGGCAGCTCATCCGCGCTGGTGCGGCTGGCCCACCAGTCGGTCAAGCGTTGGGTCAAGGCGCTCATGCCAGGCCACCTTGCTGCGCCAAAGCCTCAACAGCCTCGCAAAACACGCGGGCGCGGTGCTCGTAGTTGTCAAACATGTCCAGACTCGCGCACGCGGGCGAGAGCAAGACAACATCGTGGGCGTGGGCTTGCCGGCTGGCCAACGTCACCGCCTCGGGCAGGCTGGCTGCGTCGAGCAAGGTCACACCGCTCGGTGCCAAGACCGCGCGCAAGGCAGGCGCATCGGCGCCCAACAAAACCACGGCGCGCACATACCGGCTCACCGGTTGCACCAGCGGCGAAAAATCCTGGCCTTTGCCGTCGCCCCCCATGATCACCACCAATTTGCGCGCAGCTTCGTTGCCAACGGCACGATCGCCGCCCAGGCCTTGCAAGGCCGCCACGGTGGCGCCCACATTCGTGCCTTTGCTGTCGTCGACATATTCGACCTCATGGACCACTGCCACGGTTTCCACCCGGTGCGGCTCACCCTTGTAGTCGCGCAAGCCATACAAAATAGGCGCCAAGCTGCAGCCCGCCGCTTGCGCCAGCGCCAAGGCGGCCAAGGCGTTTGTCGCGTTGTGCCGACCCCGGATACGCAAGGCATCGGCCGGCATGAGGCGCTGGATGTAGAGCTCTTCCTCGTCGTCGTTGCGGCGTTTTTTCCGGGTCTCGTCCGCTTCCTGTGCCCGCACCAGCCAGCTCATGCCGTTGACTTGCTCCAGAC
>CANGMW010000239.1 GCA_947454695.1 Comamonadaceae bacterium
CAGCCAAGCCGCCGCCAACCAGCGGGCGGGCCGCTGCGGCCGCGTGGCCAATGGCATTTGCATCCGGCTTTACGACGACAAAGACTTTGCAGGCCGCCCGCGCTTCACGGATCCGGAAATTTTGCGCTCGTCTTTGGCAGGCGTGATCTTGCGCATGAAGTCGCTGCACCTGGGTGTGGTGGAAGACTTTCCGTTCATCGAAGCGCCCTCCAAACGTGCCATCACCGACGGCTACCAATTGCTGGCCGAGCTGGGCGCGGTGGATGACGACAACGAGCTGACCCCCATTGGCCAAGAGCTGGCCCGCCTGCCGCTCGACCCCCGCGTGGGCCGCATGATTTTGGAAGCGCGTGGCCGCAACGCCCTGGAGGAAGTGCTGGTCATTGCCAGCGCCATGAGCGTGCAAGACGTGCGCGACCGCCCCATGGACTTGCAGGCCCAAGCCGACCAGCAACACGCCAAGTTCGACGACGACAAAAGCGAGTTCACCGGCTATCTGAAGCTGTGGAAATGGATTCACGACGCCCGAGGCGGACCCACCAAAACAATCGGGGTCAGATCCCAATTAAATTCGCCTGCGTCACAGGGTGCAAATAATCGGGATCTGACCCCAATTATGCCAATTATGCCAATTAAAGGGCGGCAGATGGCGGCGCAAGAAGCTCCGCAGCACAAGCTGAGCAACCGCCAATACGAGCAACTGCTGCGCCAGAACTTCATCAACATTCGCCGTGTGCGCGAGTGGCGCGACACGCACACCCAGCTGCTCACCGTGGTGGCCGAACACAAGTGGCGCATCAACACCCAGCCTGCCACGTATGAGCAGTTGCACCTGTCCATGCTGGCGGGTCTGCTGGGCAACGTGGGCTACAAACTCGAAGACGAAGAGGCCTATCTCGGCGCGCGCGGCATCAAGTTTCACAAACACCCCGGCGCGCACCTGAGCAAAAAACCGGGTCGCTGGATCGTGGTGGCCGAGCTGGTGGAGACCACGCGCCTGTTTGGCCGGGGCATTGCCGCGATTGAGCCGCAGTGGCTTGAGCAGGTCGGCGCGCACCTGCTCAAGAAGCAACTGCTCGACCCGCATTGGGAAAAGAAATCGGCCGAAGTGGTGGCGCTGGAGCGGGCCACGCTTTACGGCCTGGTGGTCTACAGCGGCCGCCGCACGCCCTACAGCCGGGTGGACCTGCATGGGGCACGCGAGATTTTCATCCGCGAAGCGCTGGTGGGCGACCCGTGGGAAACCAAGCTGCCGTTCCTGGCCGCTAACCACAAGATGATCGCCAAGGTCGAAGAGCTGGAACACAAGTCGCGCCGCCAAGACGTGTTGGTGGACGACGAGCTGATCTACGCTTTTTATGACCAGCAACTGCCCGCCGACGTGTGCAGCGGCCGCCTGCTGGAGAACTGGTACCGCACCGAGAGCGCCAAGCAGCCACGCCTGCTGTTGCTGACCCGCGAAGAGCTGATGCGCCACGAAGCCGCAGGCATCACCACGCAGGCCTTCCCCAAACACATCCGACTGGGCGGCACCGACTGCCAAGCCACGTATTTGCACGAGCCGGGTGATGCCCGCGACGGTGTCACCGTGACGGTGCCTTTGTTTGTGCTGAACCAGGTCAGCGAAGACCGCTGTGAATGGCTGGTGCCCGGCCTGCTCAAAGACAAGATCCAGGCCCTGCTCAAAAGCCTGCCGCAACGCCCGCGCAGCCGCTTCGTGCCGCTGCCCGAATCGGCCACCCGCTTGGCCGCCGAGCTGTCGGTGCCCGAATTGTTTGGCAGTGGGTCGCTCACCGACGTGCTGCTCAAAAAAGTGCGCGACGAAACCAGCTTGGACGTCAAGCGCACCGACTTCAAACACGAGATGCTCAGCCCGCATTTGTTCATGAACCTGCTGGTGGTGGACGAGCACGGCCGCCAGCTGGGCATGGGCCGCAATCTGGGGGCGCTCAAAGGCGAGCTGGGTGCCAAAGCGCGGGGTGCATTCCAGGCACTTGCGCAGCTGAAGGTGGCGGCAGCGCCTGCTTCTGCCTCTGAACCCCCAAACAAGGGGGACACCAAAAAATCGGGGTCAGACCCCCATTTGCCTCAGCGCGATGCGGTCGGACGCAACACCTCAGCCCGAGGGGAAAAGCCAGCCACCCCCCAGCCCATCGCCCCCCAGCGCTACACCGTCTGGACCTTTGGTGAACTGCCGGAGCTGATGGAAATCAGCAAAGGCGGCCAGACCTTGATTGGCTTCCCCGCGCTGGTGGACGTGCAAGACGCCGTCACCATCGAAGTGTTTGACGAACCCGAAGTGGCCGCCAGCAAAAACCGAGCGGGCCTGCGCCGCCTGTTTGCGCTGCAGATCAAAGACGCGCTCAAATACCTTGAGAAAAACATCCCCGACCTGCAAAAAATGGCCGTGGCCTACATGCCGCTGGGCACCGCCGACGAGTTGAAAACCCAGATCATCGATGTAGCCCTGGACCGCGCCTTCTTGCTCGACCCGCTGCCCAACGATGAGGCCACATTCAAGCGCCGCATCGACGAGGGCCGGGGCCGCCTGACCCTGATCGCCAACGAAGTGGCCCGGCTGGCAGGCACCATCTTGCTGGAGTTTGGCGCAGCCACCCGCAAGATCAAGGACACCAAAAACGCCCCCGACGCGACGGTAGACTGCACGCAGCAACTGCAACGCCTGATGCCCAAAAACTTCATGGCCGCCACCCCCTGGCCGCAGTTGCAGCATTACGCCCGCTACCTCAAGGCCATCACCCTGCGCCTGGACAAATACCGCGCCGACCCCGCCCGCGACGCCCAGCGCTTGGCTGAGCTCAAACCCCAAGAACAACGCTACTGGCGCCTGGTGGCCGAACGCAAAGGCGCGCAAGACGCCCGCATGCTGGAGTTCCGCTGGCTACTCGAAGAGCTGCGCGTGAGCTTCTTTGCGCAAGAACTGCGCACCCCGCAGCCGGTCAGCATCAAGCGGCTGGAGAAGGCTTGGGGGCAATTGAACCATTGAGGCGTCATCTTTGCCTTGATATTCAACGCGGAATGCTATTTATAAACAAATTGTTTATAATGGCGACATGATCGAAAGCTTTGCCAGCGACGAAACTGAGCGTCTGTTTGCGACGGGCAAATCGCGCCGTCTGCCACCTGAGATCCTCAAGCGAGCCGTGATGCGCCTCTTGCAGCTTCACGCGGCGGTTGAAGTGGATGACTTGCGCATGCCGCCTTCCAACCGCTTGGAGGCGTTGACGGGTGACCTTGTCGGTAAATGGAGCGTTCGTGTCAACGACCGCTGGCGTTTGTGCTTTCGGTTTGAGCATGGGCATGCGCATGACGTTGAAATTGTGGATTACCACTGAGGAGTGATGAAGATGACTGCCAAAAATCCTGTGGATGGTCTGCCTGCCATCCACCCAGGCGAGTTCTTGCACGAGACACTGGAAGAACTGGCCATGACCCAAGCTGCATTCGCCGAAGCCATTGGGGTATCCGCCATGCGTGTATCGCATTTACTCAAAGGCGATCGCCCTGTTACAGCCGAGTTGGCTCTGCGCCTTGGTCGTGCCTTGGGTCAAACGCCGCAATATTGGCTCAACCTGCAATCTGCTTATGACCTGAAAGTGGCGCAGATTCAAATGAAAGACAGTTTGAAAGATGTGCGGCCATTGGCAGTGGCATGAGTGAATCCTTGACCCCTGAGACCGACTTATTGATTGTTCTGGATCGTGCTATATCCGGGAATTCGACAAGGTCAAGGATGAAAACTGCCGGGCTGCCCCGTTCAGTAAACCTACATACCTTTTGTTCACCTACCCAGCCGCTGATCGACTGATAGTCGACCGCTGGGGCGCATCCATTCCTAGGAACCACCGCATGGAAATCAAAGTCAACTTTCTCGACAAACTGCGCCTGGAGGCCAAGTTTGACGACTTCACCGTGCTGGCCGATCAGCCCATTCGCTACAAGGGCGATGGCTCGGCGCCGGGACCGTTTGATTACTTTTTGGCGTCGTCGGCTTTGTGTGCCGCG
>CANGMW010000240.1 GCA_947454695.1 Comamonadaceae bacterium
CATTTAAAGCCGCGACTTGCTGCCGGATCTTGCCCCGTTGCGCTGCTTCTATTGCTTCATGTCGGTGATTTCATTGCAGCGGTTCCGCACGGTCGCGCCGCCGATGCTGAAGTCGGCTTTAGGTTCGATACCGATCATTAGTAGGCGCCTGAGTTAACAACAGCGCCCGTCTTGGACGACGTGTAATTCAATAGATTCGCCCAATCTGCCCGGCACCCTAGATGGAGTAGGTTCGCCTCAACCAAGCAAAAGGCTTGGCACCGTTAAGCCGCATTGAAGTGCAGGTGCGAGCCAAGGGCCAAGACACCATCACCGTCACCAGCAACGAAATTCGCCATGGTCTGAACCAGAAGGAAAAAATCGCTCTAGCCGTAGTGATGGTGGTCGGAGACCGTCCAGATTTCTTGCAATAAGTCCCAATGCCCTTCGCCAAGAAACCAGATTAGGTTGAAGCCAGCACGAACCTCGATTGGGGCCTCCAGCTGCCAAGTGCCTCGGCCCCTGCCGTGTATTGCGGATAATGACGGTTTCATCCAGATCGCTTACTAGGGTCCCCCCATGCGTCTAGAGCAACTTTATATTCAGAATTACCGCTGTTTCAGCGACCTCACCATTGAGCTGCACCCAGAGCTAACGGTGTTGATCGCCCCTAACGGCGCAGGCAAAACAACCCTTTTAGATGCTGCACGCGTGGCGATTTGGCCATTCGTCAAAGGATTTGACCTGGGCAGCCAGACAGGCAAGGCTGCCAACATTCACCCACTGGATGTTCGTCTATTGAAGCAAGAAGATGGGAATATGGAGCCCCAACTGCCTTGCAAGGTCACCGCCAAGGGCAATTGGGTACCGGGACATTCAATCGAGAGCTGGACTCAGACCCGCGAACGCGTCAAGATTGGCACAAATACCCTGGCAGACGCCAAAACTAGGAAAATCACAGCCTACGCTGAGCAACTCCAGAAGGCCGTTCGTGATGGCCAGGCCGTTGTGACGCTGCCGCTGATTTCTTACCTTGGCACTTCTCGGCTGTGGTTTGAGGGCCGATTTACTTCGGTGGCCGAAGACACTACGCTTGATAACAATGAATACTCTCGCACCTCGGGCTACTTGAACTGCCTGTCTTATTCGTCGAGCTTCAAGGCTTTCACTGCCTGGTACGGCTGGCTTTATCGCAGCTACCTGGAAAGTCAAATCAGTGCGCTTGAAAAGCAATCCCCTCTGGACAAAACAGGCCAAAGATTTGCGAATGCCGTCGATGTCATCAAGCAGGCCGTTGATTCACTGGTGAAAGACGCTACCGGCTGGCACACCCTGGAATTCAGCCAGCGTCACAATCAGCAATTGGTGATGCACCACGACGAACATGGTGCGATGCCTGTGGACATGCTCAGCGACGGCCTGCGAAACACCATCGCAATGGTCGCCACTTTGGCGTTTCGTATCGCCAAACTTAACCCACACCTGGGTGCCGAAGCTGCTTTGGAAACCCCTGGCGTTGCTCTGATCGACGAAGTGGACATGTTCCTGCATCCTTCGTGGCAGCAAACGATTTTGAAGTCGCTGCGCACTGCTTTCCCCAAAGTCCAGTTCATCGTTTCGACGCACAGCCCACAGGTGCTGACCACTGTGGCATCCGAATCGATTCGCATCCTGCGGGATGGCAAAGTGTATGCAGCGCCTGCAGGCACTGAGGGTGCAGCGCCAGGACGGCTACTTACTTCCGCCCTCGGTCTGAAAAGTGAGCGCCCTCCGAGCAACATAGCAACGCAAGAGCTTTTGGCCTACCTGGCACTCGTGGACCAAGACAAATGGAACAGTCCTGAGGCTTTGGCGTTGCGCAAAACATTGGACGATCGATACCAAGGCAATGAGCCCGCGCTACAGGAAGCGGACCTGCTCATCGAAAACCGCAAATGGGAGATGGGTGAGTGAAGCGTGTATTGAAAGGTGATGAGCCTGCCACTCTGAGGGCCTACAGGCAGGCGCAACCCCAAGCCTCATGGGATGAACTCAAAGACGATGCACAACACGGGGGCAAGCAGGCCTACAGGGACATCAGAAACCAGACGCACACTGATTCAAAAGGCCTGTGCGCTTACTGCGAAATTGATATTCAAGACAACGATCCGCTGAAATCTCAAATCGAACACTTCCACCCAAAGTCCGACAAGAGCACAGCCTTCAACTGGGCCTTGGCGTGGGGAAACATGTTCGCGGTGTGCAAAGGCGGTGCCAACAAGCATGGCGCTGCTCCACACACGATGGAGCCGTTGACCGAGAACTTAAGCTGCGATGCGCACAAGAATCGATTGATTCAGCAAAAAATTCTGGTTGAAGCATGCGAAGGTTTGATCCTCAACCCATTGCAATTGCAAGCATGGCACGGCCTGTTCGAGATCAATAAGCTCACAGGCGAGCTGCGTGCAAGTGATGCCAACTGTGCGGCTGCAGCGCCCTGGCCCAACAATCAACACGCAGACGCAAAAGCCTTAGTGGAGTACACCATTGTCAGCTTGAACCTGAATTGCTCACGGCTGTGTCAGGCCCGGCTCGCGGTGGTACACGACGTTGAGCGCAACAAGAAAAAGCAGCGTTTAGCAGGTTGCACACCACAACAAGGCCTTGCCAAACTGGCGGTGCGTTATTTGAACAAGCCATGGCCTGGCTTCTTCACGACCGTCTGTATGTGCTTGGGATCAGCAGCTGACGACTACCTACAACAAATCCAATACCAAGGTTGACCTCGATCTCACAACATCAGCTACCCAATTCGATGGACATAGCGGCAAATCCAGGATTGAGTAAAACCTCCTAGTCATCTTGCAAGACTGTTCGGCAGTGATGTTGACATACTCGAACTAGTGGCTCGACCGTGTAATTCGGCGAGATGAATGATCGAGCTGGTTCTTAGGGCGATGAGCGCACAGACTGACACGATCCAATTGGCGGTCAATGACCGCTGCTTGCACTTGCTGCCGTCCAGGCGGCTGGCTTCCTATTGAGCGACAAGTATGACCTTGCTAGAAAGATCGTAGCGGCGTCTGTACGACTTACACGCGCTGGAGAGATCAACGCGACTAGCACTGCATCGGAAGCGGACGATTTCAGCAAGCTGATTACCGAGGAGGGTGAGGGCTTCAAGCTTATCAACAGGGGAACAATCGACCGTTTTGTGAGCCTCTAAGTGCCAGTCAGGCGATAGTCTGTTGTTCGGTGACCTGTGAGACACGACAGCTGAAGCACCAACAACTGTGCTTTTATCCAGTATCATGACGCATGGCCAAAGACAAATCCATCTACACCTGCAACGAGTGCGGCGGCACCAGCCCGCGCTGGCTGGGCAAGTGCCCGTCGTGCAATGCTTGGAACACGCTGGTGGAGACGGTGGCCGAGAGCAACGCGCCGGCCAAAAACCGTTTTGCCTCGCTGGCCAAAACCGCCGAGGTGGCGGTGCTGGGCGACATCGAAGCGCAGGACTTTGCCCGCACGCCCACCGGCCACGAGGAGTTGGACCGGGTGCTGGGCGGCGGCATGGTCGAAGGCGGCGTGGTGCTGATGGGGGGCGACCCCGGCATCGGCAAATCCACCTTGCTGTTGCAGGCGCTGGATTCCATGCAACGTATTCACGACAAAACCTTGAGCGCCGCCGGGCCGTCCCAAGGCGCGAAGGCCCCCTCGGGGGGCAGCGGACCACGCGCAGCGGGGGAGCGTGGGGGCTATCTCTACGTCACGGGTGAAGAAAGCGGCGCGCAGGTCGCGCTGCGGTCGCGGCGTTTGGGGCTGGATAACTCCCAAGTCAAAGTGCTGGCGGAAATCCAGCTCGAAAAAATTCTCGCCACGCTGGAAGCCACGCGGCCTGATGTCGCGGTGATCGATTCCATTCAGACGGTGTATTCCGACCAGCTCACCTCCGCGCCCGGCTCGGTGGCGCAAGTGCGCGAATGTGCGGCGCACCTCACCCGCGCGGCCAAGGCCAGTGGTGTGAGCAGTGTGTTGGTGGGCCATGTCACCAAAGAAGGTGCG
>CANGMW010000241.1 GCA_947454695.1 Comamonadaceae bacterium
GATTTAACGCGACGCCATGAGGGAGGCAGGCTCGTCATGCACGAGCACGTCTTGCGCCCAGCTTGCCAACTTGGCAGTGTCAGCCCGCAGCACTTCTTGCTTCACCGCCAGAATTTGCGCAGGGTGCATGGAAAAACTGCGCAGCCCCAGGCCCAACAGCAATCGGGTCATTTGCGCATCTCCGGCCATTTCGCCACACACACTCACGCCCTTGCCTTGCGAACGCGCCTCGGCGATGGTGGCCGCCACCAACTGCAACACGGCCGGGTGCAGCGGATCGTAGAGGTGCGCCACAGATTCGTCCGCGCGGTCGATAGCGAGCGTGTACTGAATCAAGTCGTTGGTGCCAATGGACAGAAAATCAAAATGCTTGAGGAAAGTTTTGAGCATCAAGGCGGCCGCCGGGATTTCAATCATGGCGCCCAGCTCCACATGACCAAAGTGCAGGCCATCACGCAGTAATTCGGCGCGCGCTTGCTCCACCAGCGCCAGGGTTTGTTTGATTTCGCTCAGGTGCGCCAGCATGGGCACCAGCAGGCGCACGGGCCCGTGCACGGCGGCACGCAAAATAGCGCGCAACTGCGTCACAAACATGGGCGGGTCGGCCAAGCTCCAACGAATGGCGCGCAGCCCCAAGGCCGGATTCAAATAATCGTCTTCTTTTTGCGAAGAGTTCACCGGCTTGTCTGCACCGACGTCTACCGTGCGAATAGTGACGGGCAAACCTTGCATGCCCTCCACCGCACGCCGGTAAGCGCGGTACTGCTCTTCCTCGTCGGGCAATTTACCCTGACGACCCATGAACAAAAATTCGCTGCGAAACAAGCCCACGCCGAGCGCGCCGGCCTTGAGAGCTGCCTCAGCGTCTTCGGGCATTTCGATGTTGGCCAGCAGCTCAATTTTTTGTCCGTCCAAGGTGATAGCCGGCGTATTGAGTAAGCGCATCAGCCGCGTGCGTTCGAGCTCACCTTGTCGCTGCTTGAAACCGTACTCCGCCAAGATAATGGGCGAGGGGTCGACGATGACCACGCCCGCATCGCCATCAATGATGACCCAGTCATCCTGTCGAACCAGTTGGCTGGCCGTTCGCGCGCCCACGACTGCGGGAATGTCCATGCTGCGCGCCACGATGGCGGTGTGCGAGGTCTTGCCGCCCACGTCCGTCACAAAGCCGGCAAACACACCTTGTTTGAACTGCAGCATGTCAGACGGCGACAACTCATGCGCCACCAGCACCAAGGGCACATCCACAGTGTCGCCCAAAAGCAATTCGGCTTGGGGAGACTTGCGGGTGCTTTTGGGCAGCGGGATCTGCGGATCCGCCTGCCCGCGCATGGCCCGCAAAATGCGTTCGGCGATTTGCTCCAAATCGCCTTTGCGCTCGCGCAGGTATTCGTCTTCCATCTCGTCAAATTGACGTCCGATGATTTCGAGCTGCGTTGTTAAGGCCCATTCGGCGTTGTAGAGCCGGTCGGTGATCCAAAACTTCACGCCGCCAATGAGCTCCTCATCCTGAAGCAGCATCAGGTGCACATCCAGCAAGGCCTTGAGCTCTTGCGGCGTGTCTTTGGGTCCCATCAATCGGATGTTGTCCTGCAAGCGGTGAATCTCGTCCACCACGGCATCGCGCCCGCGCTTGATGCGCTCAATTTCCTGCTGAATCTGCTGGGCATCAATGAAGTAATGCGCCACATCCACGCGGCTGCTCGCCACCAGCACCGCCCGCCCGATGGCGATGCCGCGTGCCACTGCAAGGCCGTGGATAGAAAATGTCACGCGGCAGCCTCCGGGCTCATTCGCCCTCTCCAAATTTATCTTGAATCAGCGCCAGCAAGGCATCCAGCGCCTCTTGCTCGCGCTCACCGGTAACTTCTATTTCGATCGCGCTGTCCATGCCAGCAGCCAGCATCATCACGCCCATGATGCTTTTGGCGTTCACTTTGCGCTCGCCTTTAGAGATCCAGACGTCGCAGGGAAAACTGCCCGCCAGCTTGGTGAGTTTGGCCGAAGCGCGCGCATGCAAGCCAAGCTTGTTGATGATGAGGGTGTTCGCTTTAACCATATGTAGTCCTAATTCGTGCTGACTTCAACGACGCCTTGAATACCGCCACCCTGAACCAAATTGGCCAAATCATCTAGAGAAAGTTCTTGGTACGTGACCGCCCTGAGCAACATGGGCAGGTTGGCGCCAGCGATCAGTTTTCCACGAACACTTTTGAGAACCCGCTGCGCCACGTTGCATGGCGTGGCGCCCACAATATCGGTCAACACGAGGACCGGCGTGACTAAATCGTCGCCCAGCAGCGCGAGGGCTTGGCGCAAACTTTCCTGGGGTGCGACGCTGGGCTGTACATCCAATGTGAGCAAGGCGTCCGCCTTGTCTTCATACACATGGCCCACGCACTGGCGCAGGGTGCTAGCCAGCGGCGTGTGGGCGATGATGAGGATTCGGTTAGTCATGGCTACGCTGATTATGGCTTTTTGCCATCAGGAAATACACATACGCACCCAAACTGCACAACAAGTAAACCGACATCGCCCCCTGAAAAGCAGCCGGCTCACGCCAACCTTGCCACTTCAGCCCATCGACAATCAAGCCAATGCCCCATTGAACCGCAAAGACGCCCGAAAAAATCACCAGGTTATAGGCCGACAAAGCGCGCCCGGCCAAGGCCGGTGGAAAAGCCATGCCAATGGCGGGCTGCGCCAACGATATGGAGGTGGATGAAACACAGAACACAGCCACCCACACCGCCGCGTTTTGGCTTGGTGACTCTCCTGTGACCATCATGCCCAGCAGCATCAACAAACTCACCGGCACGAGCCTTTGCATCAAGCGCTCCGCGTTCCAGCCTTGCCGCGCCAAAGCTGGGTTCACCAAGCCCCAGGCCAAAAATGTGAACAGCATGCAAACGTTTAGCCAAAACAAACCTGTGGCGGCCTCCAAGGGGGTGTAGCCAGCCACCCGGATCATCCAGGGGCCGGCCCACAAGGTCTGGATGGCCACCAAACCGCCGTAATTGAAAAAACCCATGGGCACCAGCTTACGAAAATACGGATGCCGCCAGACTTCAGCGTAGCTGCTCTCACCCGCCTTAGTTGGCGCAGGCGAAGTCCAAGCGGGCACCATGGCCATGATCACCACCATGGCCAAGGCCACCAAGACGGCCAACATCAAAAAGAGCGGACGCCAACCGACAATCGGCATGAGCCACTGAACCGGCAAAGTGGCGGCCACCATGCCCAGGGAGCCGGTCATCAGCATCCAGGAATTGGCCCGCAACAGCGTCGCGGGCGTGAGCCAACGTCTAAAGCCGGTTAAGGGTGCCATCAGGCACGCGCTCACGCCAATCCCGCTGAGGACGCGGGCCACCAGCAGACTGGGAAAATTGTCGGCCAAAGAAAACGCCGCACAACCGGCCACCGCCACTGACAAGAAACAGAGAATGACCTTCTTCGGGCCGTAGCGGTCCAGCCAGTTGCCCAGCGGCAGTTGCGTGAAAGCAAACCCCAGGAAGTAGCCCCCGGCGAGCAGGCCCAAGTCGCGCGCGGTCAGCGCAAACTCTAGCGTCAAGGTCGGCGACAGCGTGGCGGTGATGGCACGGATCAATGCCGAGAAAAAATAAGCCAGCGCGAAGGCAAAGAATGCGCCGACTGCATTCCAACGGGACAACAAACTCATTGGATTTCAATTCCTGAAAAAAACACTTCCGCAGCCTCTTGGCTGATGTTGGGCGCATACACCACGGCATGGCACAGTGTGGCCGCTTTCGCAAACCATAACGCTTGCGCCTGCAAGGGTTCGCCACGCGATCCAAGGCCCGCCGCGCTCAAGCGCACCGGCGCGGGCCAAAGACTTGCTCCTTTGAGCGTCACAGCACTGACCACAGGCGAGCCCGCTTGCAGATTGGCCAGCATATCGCGTTGCCATGCTTGCTGGGTCGCTTGCAGCTGGTCAGCCACCTTGACATCAATACAAGAGATCGCAAAGAGCTGATCGC
>CANGMW010000242.1 GCA_947454695.1 Comamonadaceae bacterium
CGGGCATGGCGTTGGGGTGCAAATAAATGGGCGTGTCCATCGCCTGGGCCGCTTCGAAGATCGGCCAGAACTTGGTGTCCGACAAATATTCGCCATGCGTGTGGGAGTTGATCACCACCGAGTGCATGCCCAGCCGGGTCACGCCACGCTGAATTTCTTTGGCGGCCGCCGCAGGGTCTTGCGGTGCCACGGCGATCATGCCCACCAGGCGCTCAGGGTGACGCCGCATGGCATCGGCCAGGATGTCGTTGGCCACCGGGGCAAACGCCACGGCTGTGGCTGTGTCCATGATTTGCACGCCCGGCGACGTCAGGCCAATGACCTGCACGTCCACCCCCGCTTCGTCCATGTGCTGCAAGCGCAACGCATCCAGATCGACCAGGCAACGCATGATGTGCTGCGCGCGTTCACTGGGGCTGCTCATGTAAAAACCCATCAGGTTTTTAAAGCCGACATCGACGTCTTCTTTTGCAAGGATTTGCCGGTAGATGGTGAGCATCTCCGGCGGGGAAAATGCCTCTTCGGTGGCAATGCGGCGGTAGGGGCGTTTAGGGAGCAGGGCGCTCGGGGCAAATGCGGTCATAAAGTGCTGAAAGTGGCCTGATGGTGGTCAATAAATGGCAGTGACCGTGCATATTAGCCATCTGCAAAAGATGAGCCCCAGGGTTTTTACCTAGTGCTGGCCGCTGGCCAGAGAACCCGAGCCCTGATCGCTTCATCAATCCGGTGGTGTAGGGGCTTGTTGCACGTTGTGGCCAGATTGACAATCCAGCCCGTCTGAAATCAATGCCCTCAACGTGACGGGAAGGTATTCAACGCGGGGTGTTGGTGACGCGGCAATGAACCCTTCAGGACACCATGCGCGTCTGTTTTTTAGGGCCAAAGATCAAAAAAGGTGACGGACCTTGACCCCGGCACTGGCTCGGCGGTTAGGGCTGCTCGGTTCCCCGCCTGACCCGGTTGGCCGCTTCCCCATGCGGGAAGGCCCGTCGCCTGAGATTGTACGGCCTGTGTTCTTGGCGAATTTCAGGGCTTTTTCAGGCCGGCTTTGCTTATTTTTTATTCAGCACTGGCATAGTATGTACTTTCATTCTAAAATTAGCGGTTTTGTCAATTCGAGAGAAAAGTAATTATGAAAAACGTATTTGTGGCCACTTTGGTCTTGGCTTCTTTGAGCGCCGTTGCCCATGAAGAGCATGGCACTGCCAATCAACAACACGCTTCGGGCTGGGAATTAGGCTTGGCCGTCGGTCGTGACTATGCCGAAAAACGCAACCTCACTGCGATTTCGCTCTCCGCCCCGCTGCCCGTGGGCCACGGCTACCGTGTGGTGATGGAGTACGCCAAGGGTACTGCCGCCGACGTGACTGAAATGGAAGGCGAGGAACTGGTGACCAAGTACGAGCGCGAGTCCTATGTCTACACCATGAAGATCGCCCGCGAGTTTTACAGCATCGGTCATTTGGAGTTTGGTGTTGCTGCGGGTGTGGCGCATTTGTCGGCTGCAACCCGTGAAGGCAACGGCGGTGTTTGGGGCCTGGAAGCCACTTACCCCATCACCTCACACGTGGTCGCCAAAATTGAAGCGAGCCGTTTTTACGGCTATGGCACGATTTCTGATTACCAAGCCAATGTGGTGCAAGCCGGCTTGGCGTACAAGTTTTAACCAAGGAGTGTGAAGATGATGAAGTTTGTTATTTCCGCTGCGATCGCTGCGCTGGCAGTTTGCGGTGCACAAGCCGCTGACCACAAAGCCGATGCCAAGGGTCATGCTGTTCATTGGAGCTACACCGGTGAGGGCGCTGCTGACCACTGGGGTGAACTGGAGTCTGGCTTTGCCACTTGCAAACTGGGTAAAGAGCAGTCCCCGATCGACATCCGTGATGCCAAAAAAGCAGCCCTGCCTGCCATCGCTTTCGGCTACGCAGCCAGCGCTGCTGAAGTCGTCAACAACGGCCACACCATTCAGGTGAACCTGGCCAAAGGTGGCGCGGTGAAAGTGGCTTCGGGCGAATACAGCCTGCTGCAATTCCACTTCCACACCCCCAGCGAAGAGAAGATCAACGGTCAGAACTACCCGCTGGTGGCGCACCTGGTGCACCGCAATGACAAGGGCACGCTGGCTGTGGTGGCCGTGTTGTTCTCTCTGGGCAAAGAAAACGCCACGCTGAAAAAAGTGTTCGCCGTGATGCCTGCCAAAGCGGACGGCAAAGCCGCCATTGAAGGTGGTCTGAATGTGACCGACATGCTGCCTGCCAAGCAAGAGTACTTCTCTTTCCTGGGCTCGCTGACCACCCCGCCTTGCAGCGAAGGTGTGCGCTGGCATGTTCTGAAGCAAACCGTGGAGATGTCCCAAGCCCAGCTGGACACCTTCAAAAAGCTCTACCCGATGAATGCACGTCCGGTGCAGCCGCTCAACGGCCGCGCGGTCGAGACGAACTAAGCACAGCTGCTTTTTTTCGATGAAGGGGCCTGCGGCAACGCAGGCCCCTTTTATTTTTGAGCACGCTCTCCCTTTAGAATCAAGCCATGTCCTATCTTGTGCTCGCCCGCAAATACCGCCCGAAAAGCTTCACCGAAATGGTGGGCCAGGAACATGTGGTGCGCGCCTTGAGCAACGCCTTGCAAACCCAGCGCCTGCACCATGCCTATTTGTTCACCGGCACGCGTGGCGTGGGCAAGACCACGGTGTCGCGCATTCTGGCCAAGTCACTTAACTGCCAGGGCCCGGATGGGCAGGGCGGCATCACCGCCACGCCCTGTGGCGTGTGTCAGGCCTGTAGCGACATCGACGCGGGCCGTTTTGTTGATTACACCGAACTCGATGCGGCCTCCAACCGTGGGGTGGATGAAGTGCAGTCGCTCCTGGAGCAGGCGGTGTACAAGCCGGTGCAGGGGCGCTTCAAGGTCTTCATGATCGACGAGGTGCACATGCTGACCAACACGGCGTTCAACGCCATGCTGAAAACTTTGGAAGAACCGCCCGAGTACCTCAAGTTTGTGCTGGCCACGACTGATCCGCAAAAAGTGCCCGTCACGGTGCTCTCGCGCTGCTTGCAGTTCAATTTGCGCCCCATGGCGCCCGAAACCATTCTGGAGCACCTGCAGGGCGTTCTCAACACCGAGAACGTGTCAGCGGATACGCCGTCCTTGCGTTTGCTGGCGCGTGCCGCACGCGGCTCCATGCGCGATGCGCTGTCGCTGACCGATCAGGCCATTGCTTTTGGCGCGGGCCAGCTGCAAGAGGCCACGGTTCGCCTGATGCTGGGCAGCGTGGACCGCTCCCATGTTTTTCGCTTGATCGACGCCTTAGCGCAGGGCGACGGCAAATCGGTGGTGGAAACAGTCGATGAGTTGCGCCTCAATGGCATGGGGGCCGCCTCCACGCTCGAAGAGATGAGTCTGATGCTGCAGCGCATGGCCGTGCTGCAGTCGGTGCCCGGTGTTGCCGATGACGGCGATCCCGATGCGGCCGAGATCTCGCGGCTGGCCTCAGTTCTGCCTGCCGACGAAACCCAGTTGCTTTACAGCCTGTGTCTGCACGGACGCCAAGAACTGGGCTTGGCGCCGGACGACTATGCGGCCCTCACCATGGTGCTGCTGCGCTTGTTGGCCTTTAAACCGCAAGACTTAAGCAGCCTGGCTGAAAAAAAAACACTGAAATCGGCTGAACCCAAGCCTGCGACGACACCCCCCCCAAGTGCCGCGCCTGTGGCACCCAGCCCGGACCAGGCACTGAAGTCTGTTCCAACCGCACAGGCTGGACAGGAACCAAGCCCTGACCCTGTCGCACCTCAAGGCCGTGTTTTGCCGGTGGTCGATAAGCCGGTGGTCCCTGCCGCCGCGACGACAAGCCAGGCAGCCCCTGCGCCCAAGCCCCAACCCGTGGTGGCTGTGCCTGTGCGCGTTCAGACTGAAAACCGCGCTGACGCCCAAGCCGAACAAAATGCCGCTGCCTCGCTGGTGCCTACCGAAGAGGGTACTTTTTGGC
>CANGMW010000243.1 GCA_947454695.1 Comamonadaceae bacterium
CCTGGCCACGCTGAGCTTGGATGCCGCGTCCCGTTTGCCGCAGGTGCGCCATGTGTTCGGGGGGCATGTCCATTTGCAAACCTTGTATTACCGGGGCACGGACGGTGCCCTGATGAAATTTTCACCCCAGCCGGATGTCGCCATTCCTGTGCCGACCCACCGGCATTGGCTGGCCACACTGGGCTCGGTGGGGCAACCGCGCGATGGCAACCCCAAAGCCATGTATGCCATCTTTGACAGCGCGCGCATGCAACTGACCTTTCACCGGGTTGACTACGACCACCTGGCGGCGGCCCAGGCCATCCGCGATGCGGGCTTGCCAGAGCATTTTGCGAATCGACTGGAGTTGGGACGATGAAACTCTTAGAGCCTGGCACGCGCTTGGACGGCTTTGTGGTGGGCGAGTGCATCCACGCCGGGGGCATGGCCCACATTTACCGCGTGCACTACGCGCAAGGTGTAGCTGACCCGGGATTTCCCATGGCCATGAAGGTCCCGCGCATGACCGCGGGGGATGGTGCGGAAAACATCGTCAGCTTTGAAGTGGAGAACCAAATCCTTCAAGGCTTGAGCGGGCCGCACGTGCCCCGCTTTGTGGCCGCCGGCGACTTGAACCGGCTGCCTTATCTGGTCATGGAATACGTTCAAGGCCAGACCCTGCAGCATTGGCTGGAGCAAGACGCGCTGCCAACCGTGGGCGAGGTGACGCGCCTGGGCGCTGCCATGGCCTATGCCGCACACAGTGTCCACCAGCAAAACACCGTGCACCTGGATTTAAAGCCCGCCAATGTGCTGATTCGCCCCGACGGCGCTGCGGTCTTGCTTGACTTCGGCTTGTCCTGTTGCGCGCATTACCCCGACCTGTTGGCCGAGCAATTGCGCAAGGCGGTGGGCTCGCCTATCTGGATCGCGCCCGAGCAGGTGGTGGGCGTGAGGGGCGACCCGCGCAGCGACATCTTTGCGATTGGCGTGATGCTTTACCAACTGCTCACCGGCGAACTGCCGTTCGGGGAGCCTCAAACGGCAGCGGGTTTGCGCCAACGTTTATGGATGGACCCCACGCCACCCCGCCAGCTCAAGCCCGATGTGCCGCCCTGGATGCAAGAAATCGTGTTGCGCTGTTTGGAGCCCGAAGCGGCGAATCGCTACCCGTCGGCCGCGCACCTGGCGTTTGACCTGACCCATGCCGACCAGGTGAGCGTCACCGAGCGCGGGCACAAAACAAAAGGTACGGGATTTCGCACCCATTTCAAACGCTGGATCAAGGCTGCTGGCATGCATTACCAGCCCAGCCCCTTGCCGATGCAGCAAATCGAGGAAGTACCCATCGTGATGGTGGCGGTACCCAACAAAGATGTGAGCGACGCCACCTTGTATTCCTTACGGCAGGCCACGGCCCGCTCCATGGGCACACGCCCGGGCGCCCGTCTGGCGTGTGTGACGGTGACCTCCCCGGGCGAATCCAGCTCGGTACGCGATCACAACAGTGAGACCGCAGTGCAGCGGCGTTACCTGACCCAATTACGTCAGTGGGCCCAGCCTTTGAATTTGCCCAGCCACCAAACCTCCTGCCATGTGCTGGAGTCGGGTGATGTGGCCAAAGCGCTGGTGGATTACGCGGTGGGCAACCATGTGAGCCTGATCGTCATGGGGGCGGCCACGCACGGCCTGAAAACCCAGCGCTTTGTGGCGACCGTGCCGATCAAAGTCGCGATGAACGCGCCCTGTACGGTGATTCTGGTCAAGCAAGCGCTGCCGTTTGAGCAGCTCGGTGACGCAACCCAGGCAGACGAGTCGGTTTAGCCCGCGTTGCTTTGCAGTTGGAAATCGACTTCGTCGTGCAGCCAGGCCAGAATTTGCAAGGGGCTGAAGGGCTTGACGAAGTAAGCGTCGGCGCCATAGTTCTGGCCGGTTTTCAGATCCTCTTGCTGACCTCGCGCCGTGACCATCGCCACACGAATGTGCTTGAGTTCAGGGCTGGACTTGACCGAATTGAGTACGCCAATGCCATCCATGTCACCGGGCATCATGATGTCCAGCAAAATCGCAAACGGTTGATGGGTTTTGGCAATGTCCAGTGCTTGCACGCCGTTGCTGGCCAGTAAAACCTCGAAGTCATCCTCCAAGGTCATGCACAGCAGTTTTCGGATGTCAGGTTGATCATCCACGACCAGCACTTTTTTCATGCGTTCATCCCCGTTGCAAGCTGCAAAGCGCGCCTGGAGTTGGACACAAAGGCCAGTATCGACATAGGAGTCAATTTTATCATTTATTGCAAATAAATGTAAAAAACTTCCCGAGATCGCCAAGTTGAGCACCGCACAGTGCGATCCGCCGGCATCGCGCACAATCGAAGGATGACCGATGCACGCCACCCCTTTGAATCCCTCAGTCCCGACCTGGTGATGGATGCCTTGGACAGTGTGGGTTTGCGCTGTGACGGCCGAATCCAGGGGCTGAGCTCCTACGAAAACCGGGTGTACCAGCTGCGCCTGGAGGATGGTCAGAGTGTGGTGGCCAAGTTTTACCGGCCTGAGCGGTGGAGCGATGCCCAAATTTTGGAAGAGCATGCTTTTGCGGCGGAGCTCATGGCCGACGACGTGCCGGTGGTGGGCCCCTTGGTCTTGCAGGGCGCCACCTTGCACCACTTCGGCGGCTTTTCTTTTTCGGTCAGCCCCCGACGCGGCGGCCGCGCACCGGAGTTGGATGAAGCCGAGGTCCTCGAATGGATCGGCCGCTTTCTGGCGCGGCTGCACAAGGTGGGTGCGGCCAGGCCTTTTGTTGCACGCCCGGCCCTGGACCTGGCCGGCTTTGGTCTGGCGTCGCGGGATTGGCTGCTCGAGCACCACATGGTGCCCTTGGATGTGCAGACCTTGTGGGCGTCAACTTGCACGCAGGCGCTGGCGCTGGTGGCGCAACATGCGACGTTGGCGCCGCAGCCGGCTTTAGCTGAAGCCGACGGCATCCGCACCTTGCGCTTGCATGGCGACTGCCACCCCGGCAATATTTTGTGGACGCCAGTGGATGCCCCGACTGCAGCAGGGCCGGGGCCGCATTTTGTCGATCTGGACGATGCGCGCAGCGGCCCGGCCGTGCAAGATTTATGGATGCTGCTCAGTGGCGATCGGGCCCAGCAGACCCGGCAACTGGGCATCCTGGTCGATGGCTACGAGATGTTCCGCGAGTTCGACCGTCGCGAGCTCGTGTTGATTGAGCCATTACGCACCTTGCGCTTGATTCACTACAGCGCCTGGTTGGCCAGGCGATGGGATGACCCGGCCTTTCCGATCAACTTCCCTTGGTTCGGCACCAGTGATTACTGGAAAGGGCAGATTCAAATCCTGCAAGACCAGATCGAGGCCATGCAAGCGCCAGCCTTGGTAGTGTGAGATGCCGGCAATTGCCGGCGTGATGTACGGCGAGGGTGTGCGCTTACTTGAGGCCGAGCCCCCCTAAGGGCGCTCAGGGCTTTTGACGCCCGAAGCGCTCGGCAATTTCACCCACGATGCCGCGGCGGAACAGCAAAACGCACACCACAAAAGTGGCGCCCATGATGATGGTCACCCACGAGCCCAAGTCAGCCAAGTAGTTCTGCATCGTGATGATGATCGAAGCGCCCAGTGCCGGACCCAGAATGGTGCCCATGCCGCCCAGGAGCGTCATCAAGACCACCTCGCCTGACATCTGCCAGCTCACATCGGTGAGGGTGGCAATGCCCAGCGCCAGCGCCTTGGTGGCGCCGGCCAAACCGGCCAGCGAGGCCGAGAGAACAAAAGCCAGCAGCTTGTAGCGGTCCACGTTGTAGCCCAGTGACAAGGCGCGCGGTTCGTTTTCACGAATGGACTTGAGCACCTGGCCAAAGGGCGAGTGGATGGTGCGGTAGATCAGGGCAAAGCCGGCGATCACCACCGCGAGCACAAAGTAATACATGACGCGGTCCTGGGACAGGTCGATCAGTCCCAGC
>CANGMW010000244.1 GCA_947454695.1 Comamonadaceae bacterium
CGAGCGCGACAACGTGGCCGTGCTCATGGGCGAGATCAACTCCGCCTCCGCGCTCACCATCTCTCAAGTGGCCGCACGCAATAAGAAATTGTTCATGAGCATTGGCGCGCGCTCTGACGCCTTGCGCAACAAAGACTGCAACCGCTACACCTTCCATGTGGACATTCCGGTCACGGTGATGGTCAAGGCCGTGGGCCAAGCCCTGCTGCGCGACAACATGGTCAAGGGCAAGAAAATTTTCAGCCTGACCTCGGACTACCTGTTCGGTCATGACCTGGCAGGCAAGGCCAAGAAGTTTTACGCCGAGAACGGCGCGACCCAGGTGGGCGATGAACTCGTGCCCACCGACGTGACCGACTTCAGCCCCTACCTGCTGAAAATCCGCCAGGCCCGTCCCGACGTGGTCTCCACCAACCTGGGCGGCAACCAGGTCACCAATTTCGTGAAGCAGTACTCCGAGTTTGGTCTGCCCTACCCGGTGGTGGGCTTTAACTTGAACACGGCCGATGCGTGGGCTGCCGGCGACGGCAACCTGGGCGGCATCTGGCCCACCGTGTGGCACCACGAGCTGCAAACGCCGGCGTCCAAAGCCTTTGTGGAAAAGTTCACCAAGAAATACGGCCGCATTCCGGAAAACCACGCGTGGATTGAGTACGTGTCGCTCAAGATGATGGCCCAGGCCATGAACGCGACCAAGTCCACCGACACCGAAAAACTCATCGCTTATTTTGAGTCGCAGGCCGAGTTCGACATCCTCAAAGGCCGTAAAGCCTACTTCCGCTCATGGGACCACCAGCTGATGCAAGAGGCTTACCCCTTTACCGTCAAACCCAAGGGCCAAGCCAAAGACAAGCAGGATTTCCTGAAGTTCGGCGACGCGGTGCCCGCGCCCAACCAGTCCTTGGAACTGCTCGCACCGACCAAGGAAGACAACGTCTGCAAGATGTGATGTGACGAGGGTCGTGGCAGCGCAGGCTGCTGCGCCCCGTGTTCCCGCCCCGTGACGTGTGCCCGGGGCGGGACTCAGTGGTATTTCTCTCCGAATCTGGGTGGCTATGGAAATCGTTTATTTGCTCGAGCAAGTCGTCAACGGACTGGTGCTGGGCGGTTATTACCTGTTGCTGGCGTTGGGCCTGTCGCTGATCTTCAGCGTGGGTGGCATCGTCAATTTGGCGCATGGCGCTTTCTACGCCTTGGGCGCCTATGTTTCGCTGGAGGTGATCAAGCAGCTGGGTTTTGGCCCGAGCATTTTCATCACGCCGCTCTTGGTGGGCTTGCTGGGCATTTTGTTTGAGCGCTACTTGCTGCGCCACTTCTACAAAGCCGACCCGATTCTGAGTCTGCTGGTGACCTTCGGCTTGGCCATGGTGGCCGAGCAATTCATCCGCATGGTGTGGGGCGCGGCACCGCTGGCCTCCAATATGCCGGTGGAATTCAAGGGCCAGTTGCTGCTGGGCGAGTTCATGTTCTCCAAATACCGCCTGTTCATTCTGGGCGTGGTGGCCGTGCTGCTGAGCGGCATCTGGTTGTTGCTCAACAAAACTTCGTTTGGCCGGGTGGTGCGCGCGGGTGTGCAAAACCCCGACATGGTGGCCGTGCTCGGTATTCGCCTGCAGCCCTATATGACGGCCATCGTGATGCTGGGTGTCGCCACCGCCGCTTTGGGCGGTGTCTTGTTCGGCCCGATTGCCATCGTGCACCCGGCCATGGGCACCGAGATCATGACCGTGGCTTTTGTGGTGGTGGTGATTGGCGGTCTGGGCAGTTTTTGGGGCGTCGTGCTGGCGGCCTTGCTGGTGGGGGTGGTGCGTGGCGTGACGATCCACTTCCAGCCTGCTGCGGGTGAAGCCTCCATGTATGTGCTGATGTTTTTGGTGCTGATGTTCCGTCCGCGCGGCTTGCTGGGTGAGCGCATCGAGCGGTTTGAATGACGGACGCGATGATCATGAAAAATTGGGTGAACTCTAAAAACAAACCGGTCTGGATCGGCGCGATCAGCCTGGTGGTCATGCCGCTGGTGTTTCAAGCCATCGGCTTGACGCTGGACTCGGCCACCGTGGTGGTGATCCTGGCCATGGCTGCGATGGGGCTGAACTTGCTGGTGGGCACCACCGGGCTGGTCTCATTTGGGCACAGTGCCTGGTTTGGCATTGGCGGCTATGCCGCCGCCTTGTCGCACCTGTACTGGTTCAAAGGCCAGATCATTGCGCCGCTGTTGTTCGCGTTGGTGTTCAGCGCGGCGCTCTCACTGGTGGTGGGCTTTTTGATCCTGCGTCGGCGCGGCGTGTACTTCTCTTTGCTGACGCTGGCCTTGTGCGCTTTGACCTTTGCCATTGCCTTTCGATGGACCGCGCTCACCGGGGGTGAGGGGGGCTTGGGCGGCATTGAACGCGGTACCTTGCTGGGCGTGAATCTGGATGGACACCTCACTTACTACACGCTGGTGGCGTTGGTCGGGCTGGTCATGTTGTATGTGCTGCAAAGGGTGGTGCGCTCTCCGGCGGGCCATGTGCTGATGGCGATTCGCGAGAACGAACAACGCGCCACCTTCCAGGGCTACAACATTGACCGCTACAAATTGATGGCTTATGTGCTGTCGTCCACCGTCACCGGCCTGGCCGGTGGTTTGCTGATCTTCCTGCACCGCTTAGCCGCGGCGGAGTCCACCACGGTGGCCTTCTCCGGCGAAATGCTGGCCATGGTGGTGATTGGCGGCATGCACAGTTTCCTGGGCCCGGTCTTGGGCGCGCTGTTTTTCCTGCTGTTTCGCGAGTTGTTCTCGATGTACACAGACAACTGGCTGCTGTGGTTCGGCATGATTTTTGTGGGCTTCATCATCTTCTCGCCCGCGGGTTTGACTGGCATTTGGGCGCAACTGCGCCGTCGCTGGAAACCGCCGGCTGAAGATGGCGCGGCCATGAGCAAGCGCCAGATTTTCGAAGGTCTGCCCCTGCCGGAATTTTTGCGCCCGGCCCCGCACACCGGTGTGGTGTTGCAAGCCAATGGCATTGAAAAACATTTCGGTGGCATCCGGGCCGTGCGCAGTGTGGATCTGCAAATTCAGGCCGGCCAGATCCATGCCCTGATCGGCCCCAACGGCGCGGGCAAGACCACCACCTTCAACCTGATCTCGGGCATGTTCATGCCCGATGGGGGCACAGTGAGTCTGCACGGCAAAGACATCGCCCATTTGCCCCCCGATCAGATTTGTCAGCAAGGCTTGGCGCGCTCGTTCCAGATCACCAACCTGTTCAAGGGCCTGACGATTTATGAAAACCTGCGTCTGTCCTTGCAGGCGCGACATCCGGCCCGCTTTGATTTCTGGCACGACATCGACACCTTTCCCGAGATCCACACCGAAACGGCTGAGCTCATGAAATTTCTGGGCTTGCAAGGCATGGAGCAAGTCGGCGGGGGTGACCTCTCTTATGGCGGCCAGCGTCTGGTGGACCTGGGCATTGCACTGGGCTCCAAGCCACAGGTGCTGCTGATGGACGAGCCCTTGGCAGGCCTGGCGGCCGCCGAGCGTGAACGTGTGTCCAAGCTCGTCACGACGATTGCCAGCAACATCCCGGTGCTGATCGTGGAGCACGACATTGACCGCGTGCTGGCTTTCTCCCACCAGGTGACGGTGATGAACCAGGGCGAGGTGCTCATGAGCGGCACGCCCGATCAGGTGCGGCATGACGCACGCGTGCAGGAGATCTACACCGGCACCGGCACGCCGCCGGTCACTGGGCGCGTGGCGGGTAACGCCAGCGACCGTCCTGTGATTCTGGGCTTTGACAAGGTCAATGCGTTTTACGGCAAGAGCCACATCCTGAACGATGCCACGCTGCAGGTGCGCGAGGGTGAAATCGTGGCGCTGCTCGGGCGCAATGGCGCGGGCAAATCGACGCTGCTCAAAACCCTGATGGGCTTGCTCACACCGACCTCGGGCAGCGTGGAATTTGCCGGCAC
>CANGMW010000245.1 GCA_947454695.1 Comamonadaceae bacterium
GTGTCAGTCGATTACCGGCTGGCTCCGGAGTACAAATTTCCCACGGCAGCGCAGGATGCCTGGGATGCCGTGCAATGGGTCGTTCATCAAGGAGCTTCGCGTGGCTTAGACAGCCAACGCGTGGCCGTGGGGGGCGACAGCGCCGGGGGCACTCTGGCCGCTGCCTGTGCCATTCTGGCGCGCGATGCCGCGGTCCAGTTGGCTTTGCAATTGCTGTTCTACCCCGGTTGTGCCGCACACCAGGACACCCCATCGCACCACACCTTTGGCAAGGGCTTTGTCTTGGAGAGTGCGCAGATCGATTATTTTTTCGGTCACTATGTGCAGACCCGTTCCGAGCGGGAAGACTGGCGATTTGCGCCACTGCTCGCACCCGACGTGGAGCAGGTCGCCCCGGCCTGGATCGGCTTGGCCGAATGCGATCCGCTGGTGGACGAAGGTGTGATGTATGCCGACAAGTTGCGTATGAGCGGCGTCGCGGTCGATCTTGAAATCTACCGCGGCGTGGTGCATGAATTTATCAAGATGGGGCGCGTCATTCCTGAGGCCCTGCGCGCGCACGCCGATGCAGCCCGCGCCCTGCGCCACGCATTTGATAAACCCCTTTGAAATCACGAACGTTATGAGCTCGACTGCTGCTTTGACCAAACAAGATTTTCGTTTTTTCCACCGTCTTCGTGTTCGCTGGGCTGAAGTGGATCTGCAAAAAATCGTGTTCAACGCGCACTACCTGATGTACTTGGACACCGCCATCGCCGACTACTGGCGTGCGCTGATGCTGCCCTACGAAGCCGCCATGCACCAGCTGCAAGGCGATTTGTATGTGAAAAAATCCGGGCTCGAGTTTCATGCTTCGGCACGCTATGACGACATCCTGGACATCGGCCTGAGTTGTACCCGCATTGGCAATTCGTCCATGACGTTTGTGGGCGGTATTTTTCGTGGCGCAGAGTTGCTCATCACGGGTGAGCTGATTTATGTCTTTGCGGATCCCGCGACCCAGACATCACGCCCGGTTCCCCAAGTTTTGCGCCAGATCCTCACTGATTTCGAAGCCAACAAGCCTATGCACCAGTTGCAGGTGGGGTCATGGGCAGACCTCAAACATTGGGCGCTGCCTTTGCGCATGGAGGTATTTGTAGAGGAGCAGCAAGTTCCGCCCGAGCTGGAGCTGGATGACGACGACGCTCAGGCAGTCCATGCGGTGGTCACCAACGGCATGGGCATGCCGATTGCGACAGGCCGTTTGGTGCAACAAGCGCCCGGGGTGTCTCGCCTTGGCCGCATGGCAGTGACCCGGGTGTTGCGCGCAGAGCGGCTGGGCAGCATGGTTTTACAAGCCTTGATCGATGCCGCGGTGCGCCGGGGCGACCGCGAAGTGGTCTTGCATGCGCAGCGGCATGCACAAAGTTTCTATGCCCGCGCAGGTTTCTTAGCGCACGGCGAACCGTTTGACGAGGCGGGAATTGCGCACATCGAGATGCGACGCACGCTTTAAAGAGTGCCCAGCGCGGCCAAGCCGCTGTCGCTCAAATATCTTCTAAAAGGGGGTAGGGCAGGGGCAAGACCGTCACAGGCGAGCCGTTGGGCCCGACTTGCAAATGGCCAGACTCGGCAGCACTGACCTGGAGCGACACCCACGCGTCATACCCGCCATCGGGCGTTGTGGCGGCCAGAGCCACCAAGCCACAGGGTTGACTCAGATCGCTGGCGTCGAACAGTTCATCACCGGCTTTCACAGGTGATGCGGTGTGCACCAAATAGCCGCGACGTTTGAGCGTGCCGCGAAACTGGCTGCGCGCGACCACCTCTTGGCCAGGATAGCAGCCCTTTTTGAAATTCACCCCGCCCACCGATTCATAGTTGAGCATTTGCGGCACAAAGGCATCACTCACGGCTTGCGAAATTAAGGTCACACCACAGCGCACGTCGGTCCATTGCCAAAGCGCAGTAGAGAGCGTCGTGCCATCGGGTTTGGGGGCGGAGGTGGGCGCTATCCACAGCGCACGGGGCACCCCATCCGCCGGGTACAAGCCGATGACATGGCTCTCGCCGAGATCCCATTTTTTCCAGGGCTCGCTGGGCGTGATGCCGAGGCTGTCCATTGCGTTTCCGGCAAGACCCCAAAGCGACCACGCCTCGCTGTCATCCTTTAATGAAACTTTGGCGCGCATCACAAACATCGTGAGCCGTTTCAGCGTGGCCGCCAGCAGGTCGCGCTGACAAACCAGCACGATATCGTCGGGCGTTCGTTTGAAGCCGATAAAACTGGCCAACATGCGCCCTTTGGCCGAGCAAAATGCCGCCAACCGCGCCTCGCCCAGCCCCAGCAATGAAAAATCCTGGGTCAGTTGTCCATGAAGGAATTTGGCCGCCTCTTCGCCTTGAACACGAATGACACCTAGGTGGGAGAGGGGGGCTACGCCGTGAAGTTCTGGTCTCATGGGTGAATTATCATCGTCCTGTACACACATGAGGGCAGTAGGGTTGTGAGATTTTTATTGGTGGGCTTTTTTTTGTTGACCGCCGGCTTGGGTCTTGGCGGCACATGGTGGATTCAACAGCCATTGGCGATGAAGTCCGATCCGGTTGAGGTGACGATCCCGCCGGGGTCTTCTGCCAATGGGGTCGCCCAAAATCTGATGAACGCCGGCATTGAGGTCAATCCCCAATGGCTCTACGCCTGGTTCCGCTTGTCAGGGCAGTCACGTGCCATCAAGGCTGGCAGCTATGAGTTCGCAGCGGGTGCAACGCCATCAGGTTTGCTGGACAAGCTGGTGCGTGGCGAAGTGGCCATGCGCGCCGTCACCTTCGTGGAAGGACAGACTTTCCGGGAACTCCGTGCGGCTCTGGACAAAGCCGAACAGATTCGCCATGACACGCAAGGATTGAGTGACGCCATCGTGATGGAAAAGCTCGGCCGCTCGGACATGTATCCCGAGGGGCGTTTTTTTCCGGACACTTACCTGTACGCCAAAGGCAGCAGTGATCTGTCGATTTTGCAGACGGCCTTGGTGGCAATGGACCAGAAGCTGGCTTCCGTTTGGGCGCTGCGCTCCCCAGGTCTGACCCTGAAGTCACCCGAAGAGGTCTTGATTATGGCCAGCATCGTTGAAAAAGAAACCGGACGCGCCAGCGATCGCCCCTTGATCTCTGCAGTGTTCAACAACCGGCTGCGTTTGGGCATGCCTTTGCAAACCGATCCGACCGTGATTTACGGCCTAGGCCTGCGATTTGACGGCAATTTGCGCAAACGGGATTTGCAAGCCGACACGCCTTGGAACACCTACACGCGTGCAGGTTTACCGCGAACGCCCATCGCTATGCCTGGCCTGGCCTCTTTGCAGGCCGCCGTGCAGCCCGCAAAGACCCCGGCCTTGTACTTTGTGGCCCGGGGCGATGGCAGCAGCCAGTTCAGTGCCACGTTGCAAGAGCACAATCGTGCGGTGAACCGGTACCAATTAGGAAAATAACAGTCATGAGTGGGCTCTTCATCAGCTTTGAGGGTATTGACGGTGCGGGCAAATCGACCCACATCGAGGCCTTGGCGCAGGCTTTTCGTGATCAACAACGTCAAGTGGTGTTAACACGCGAGCCTGGTGGTACGCCTTTGGCTGAGAAGTTGCGCAGTTTGGTGCTCAACGACCCCATGGATCCCATGACCGAAGCCCTGCTGGTCTTTGCAGCTCGGCGCGATCACCTACATCAGGTGATCGAACCGGCCTTGGCCCGTGGCGAGGTGGTGCTTTGCGACCGCTTCACCGATGCCACTTTCGCTTACCAAGGCGCCGGACGCGGCTTTGACCTGCATATCCTGAATGTGCTGGAGGGTTGGGTGCAATCCGTCGACCTTGCAGAGGAGGGCGCTGTGCGCCAACCCGACCTGACGATCTGGTTTGATCTGGACCCCGCCATCGCCGCCAGCCGTCTGGCGCAGGCGCGTGTGCCGGACAA
>CANGMW010000246.1 GCA_947454695.1 Comamonadaceae bacterium
GGCCGGGGTGAGTTCGAAGGCACTGCGGTCCAACACCACATCGCCGTTGATTTTCTGAATGCCCAGGCCTTGCAGGCGGCGCATCAGCAGCCACACGCGCTCCTGTACCAGCCAGGGGTCGCCCTGGCCTTTGATGTACACGTTGCCAGCCAGTACGCCCTCGCGCACCGTGCCTTCCACATACACCGGCGTGGTCCAGGTGAATGTGGGCCCCAAAATGTCCAGCGCCGAAAACGTGGTGAGCAGCTTCATCACCGAGGCCGGATTCACCGGCACCTGGCTGCGGTGCTGAACCAGGGTGTGCGCCGGCTTGCCTGCTTCTTGCACCAGCACCGTCACCGCGTCAGGCGGCAGCTTGGCACGCGCCAATGCGGCGCTGACCGTCGGCGGCAAGCCGGCTTGGGCCCAGGCGCTCACAGCGCCCAGCAGCGCTGCGGCGATCAAGCCACCGTGCAGCCACACCCTGACGCGTCCCCGCCGCTTCGGGGCGTTGGAAGAGGGTCGTCGCGCAAGAGGGTGTGTGCGGGAATGGGTCGGGGACATGGTGACAACAGTCTAACGGTGTCAGCACCGATAATCCTGTGTATGCATTTCTTCAAGGGCTTGTCCCCGCGCACCGTTGGCCTCTTAGCGGCGGTCATCACCGTCACCATCTGGACCGCGTTCATCGTGATCACCCGCGCCTCGGCCAAAGGGGCGTTGCTGCCGTTTGACATTGCCCTGGCCCGCGTGGTGGGCGCTGGCATGGTGCTGGGGCCGGTGGGTGCGTGGCTGGTGCGCAAAGACCAACGCGCGCGCGCGGCATCGGGTGCGGGGCGAACCGGTTCATCCTTCTTCGGGCTCTCGCCGCTGGCCCTGCGACTCACCGCTTTGTGCGGCGTGTTTGGCGGCTTTGGCTATGCCAGCTTGGCCTATGCCGGCTTCTTTTACGCGCCTGCTATCCACGCCTCGGTGTTGATGCCCGGCAGCTTGCCGCTGTGGACCTCGGTGTTGGCCGTGTTCATTTTGGGTACGCCGATTTCGCGGGTGCGCGCGATCGGTTTGGTGCTGATCGTGGCCGGCGACGTGCTGGTGGGCGGCGCGAGTTTGTTGCATGCGTTTGACGGTGGCGACATCTGGAAGGGCGATCTGCTTTTCATGTCAGCGGCCCTGAGCTGGTCCACCTACAGTGTGCTGGCGCGCAAGTACGGGCTGGAGGCGATCCGGGTGACCAGCGCCACGGCGGTGTTTGCGTTTTTCACCTTCGTGCCCACCTACGCGTTTCTGGTAAGTGTTGGAGCGATCGAGTCGCATTTATGGACGGCCCCCGTGGGTCAAGTGGTGTTTCAGATGTTGTTCCAAGGCGTGGGCTCGGTGGTGATTTCGGGCATCACCTTCACCATGATGATTCAGCATTACGGCCCGGTGCGTTCCACCATGATCACGGCCTTGGTGCCTGGCCTGTCCGCCTTGGGCGCGGTGATTTTTCTCAACGAGCCCATGCACTGGAATTTGCTGGCGGGCTTGGCTTGCGTGACCACCGGTATTTTGTTCGGGGTGCGACAAATCGTTGCGCCGCCAGCGCCTGTAGCGAGCAAGGCCTGAGCCATGAAACTGCTTGCGTTTGACACCAGCACTGACCGGCTCTCGATCGCCTTGACCTGCGAGGTCGCGGGCCAGGCCCGGCTTTGGCAGCACAGCGCCGAAGGGGGCGCTAAAGCGTCCACCGATTTGATCCCCGCGATTGAAGCGCTGATGGCGCAGGCCGGGCTGCGCTTTGAAGATCTGGATGCTATTGCCTTTGGTCAGGGGCCAGGCTCGTTCACCGGCTTGCGCACCGCTTGTGCCGTGGCCCAGGGCTTGGGCTTTGCGGCGAACCGTCCCTTGCTGCCGGTGGACACCTTGCTCGCGGTGGCTGAAGAAGCGCGTTTTTTGTATGCGCCCGAGGCGAGCTCTGTGCGTGTACAGGCCTTGCTGGACGCGCGCATGGACGAGGTCTATGCCGCCAACTTTTCATGGAATGCACAGCATTGGACACACGAGGGTGACGTGCGTTTGCACCGCCCTGAAGCCACCGACGTGCAGGCCCATGAGGTGATGGCCGGCAATGTGTTTGAGGTCTATGGCGAGCGACTGCCCGGCGCCCCTGAGCAAGTCCGCTGGCCGGCCTGGCCCACGGCCACGGCCATGCTGCGCCTGGCGCCCCAACTGTTAGCGGCGGGCGCAGCGGTGAACGCCGCGCAGGCCTTGCCGCGCTACATTCGCGATAAAGTGGCACAAACCACGCAAGAGCGTGAAGCCGCCAAAGCCCAGACATGAGCGCCGTTCCCAAACCCCTTGAAGCCCGCCTGGAGCCACTGACCGTGGCCTCATTGGATATGCTCATGGTGGTGGAGCAGCAGGTCTACGCCCATCCCTGGTCGCGCGGTAATTTTCTGGATGCACTGAGTGCGGGCTATGAATCGCAATTGCTCTTGGCGGGCAACACCTTGCTGGGTTATTTCGTGGCGCTCAAAGGCGTCGATGAAGTTCACTTGCTCAACATCACCGTCGCTTTAAATTTTCAGCGGCAGGGCTGGGCCCGCGTCATGCTCGATGCGCTGACCATTTGGTCGCGCGGACAAGGCGCACAGTGGTTGTGGCTGGAAGCGCGTCACGGCAACGCCCGTGCCATCGAGGTGTACGAGGCGCATGGCTTTCGCCGCATGGGTGTGCGCAAGGCCTATTACCCGGCGGCTAAGCAGCAGCGCGAAGACGCGGTGGTCATGAGCCTGAAGCTGTGAGAATCTGACCATGAGCCTGCAACTCGATGAACGCCAACGCGCCATGCTGCTGGAGATGGGTGTGCGCGTGTGGCTGCCGGATGCGTCTGACCCGGCCGCGCTCGCCGTGATGCCTGAAGCGGCTGAAACACCAGAGCGCCAATTAGCGCAGGCGATGCTCGCCCGCACGTTGCCGGGCGAGGCACGTCCCACTGCACCGAAACCGGCCATGACAGTGGCCCCAGGGCCAGCATCGCTGACGGCTTTGCGCGCGCCCCGGCCCGATGCCGCCACCATCGCGCAATTGGACTGGCCGACCTTGCAGTCCGCGGTGAGCAGTTGCCAAGCCTGTGCCCTGTGCAGTAGCCGCAAAAACACCGTCTTTGGCGTGGGCGCCACACAAGCGCGCTGGCTGGTGGTGGGTGAAGCGCCGGGCGAGCAAGAGGATTTGCAGGCCGAGCCATTCATGGGCCAGGCCGGCCAATTGCTGGACAACATGCTCAAGGCCCTGGGCTTGCGCCGCGACGCACAGGACGCGCAGGCGGTGTACCTCACCACCGCACTCAAATGCCGCCCGCCGGCCAACCGCAACCCTTTGCCGGATGAAGTGACTCAGTGCGCGTCTTACCTGCATCGGCAAGTGGCGCTGCTGCAGCCCACGGTGATTCTGGCCATGGGCAAGATTGCGGCGCAGGCCTTGCTGCAAGACAGCGTCACCGATTTGGCCGCCACACCGCTGGGCAAGTTGCGCGGACAAGTGCACCGCCACCAAGGTCTTCCGGTGGTGGTGACTTACCAGCCTGCGTATTTGCTGCGCACCCCGCTGGACAAAGCCAAAGCCTGGGCTGATCTGTGCCTGGCCCGCGCCGTAGCGGCGGGCACGCGCGACTAGAACGCTTAAGGCAGTTGCTGGATCCAGGCCAAAGCGGCGGCACCGGCCGCGCCTGGCGTGGAGCCGTGGTCAGCGTCTAGCTCTACGTACTGGCTGGCCGCATGGGCGGGCGTTGCCTCAAAAATGTTGGCCTTGGCCGTGCGAAACAGCGGATCGCGCGTGCCAATGGCCAGGAACACGGGCACTGGTTTTTTGAATCGCTTGGCCGAGAGCTGCATACTGCCCATGCCCGCCGGGTCAAAGTAAGTCCATAAGGCATCGGCGCGGATTTTTGAGTTTCTGAATTTGCCCTGATTCAGGTCATCAAAGTTCACC
>CANGMW010000247.1 GCA_947454695.1 Comamonadaceae bacterium
CACATAGTGGCGGCCGTTGATCTCGCGGGTTTCCTTACCCTTGGCGAGTTCGGTGCCGTAGCCGGTGGGTGTGAAAAAACCGCCAATGCCCGCGCCGGCGGCACGGATGCGTTCGGACAAATTGCCTTGGGGCACCAACTCCAGCTCCAGCTTGCCGCTGCGGTACAGGCCGTCAAACACCTGGCTGTCGGCCTGGCGCGGAAAGCTGCAGATGATTTTGCGCACGCGTCCGGTGGCCAGCAGGGCGGCCAGACCGGTGTCGCCATTGCCTGCGTTGTTGTTCACCACCGTGAGGTCTTTGGCGCCCTGTTCAATCAGGCCGTCGATCAGCTCGGTGGGAATGCCGGCGGTGCCAAAGCCGCCGATCATCACGGTGGCGCCGTCCTGAATGCCGGCCAGCGCCTGGGCCACCGAGTCTGCAATTTTGTTGATCACTGTGTGTCTCCGACTGTTTGAGGGCCATTTCACCCCGACTCGACTGATGCAGCCGGACGGATTTGGCAAGCCGGTATTATGAACACCCCTCGCATCCCGCCTCATTCCTCAGGTTTTTTCGACCCATGCTGTTCCAACCCTCCCAAGAAGATGTTCGCCGTTTTTTCTGCGCGGTCTATGCCAAGTCGCGCAGCGGCCAGTCCATGGAAGCCATTGAGGTGCTGTGCAGCCAGTGGATTGACGAGCACCCCGAATACCACGCGGCCTTAGCCGATGTGGACCAGGCGCTGGCCGACATGACCCAAGGCGAACCCGCGCAGGCCAACCCGTTTTTGCACCTGTCCATGCACTTGTCCATCAGCGAGCAATGCAGCATCGACCAGCCGCGCGGCATCCGCCAGGCGGTGGAGCTGCTCACCGCCCGGGGCGACTCGCTGCACCAGGCCCACCATGAGGTGATGGACTGCTTGGGCACCATGCTGTGGGAAAGCCAGCGCTCCGGCCGCCCGCCCGACGGCGCGGCCTACATTGCCAGCGTGCAGCAGCGCGCGACGCGGGATTAAGCCACCCCACACTGTGCTCGGCCATGAAAAAAGCCACTCAGATGAGTGGCTTTTTTCATGGCCTGTGACGGCTCAGCGGAATTTGTTTTGCGGCACGACCTTGAGGTCGCCGGCTTGCTCGTGGATGTAAGCCGCGAGTTGTTTCAGCTCAGGGTTGGTGAACTGTTTGGCCATGCCGGCCATGATGGCGTTGTTGCGGCCCCACTTGGCATAGCCTTCGGCTTTGTAGGACTTGAGCGCAACAAAGAGGTAATCCTCATGCTGGCCGGCCAGCTTGGGGTAGCTCGGATCCAGCGGGGTGCTGAAATTGGCGCCATGGCAGGAGGTGCAACCGCCTTTGGCCAGCAGGGCAGCCACAGAGGCAGACGGCTCGCTGGCCTTGGCGGGCAGCGGGACACCTTCGACTTTGCCATGGAGGTCATAGTAAGCGGCCAGGTCGGCGATGTCCTGATCGCTCAGGGTCGTGGCGATCGCGCCCATGGTGGGGTGTTTGCGGTCGCCTTTTTTATAGGCGTTGAGCGCAGAAGCAATGTATTTGGCGCCTTGACCGGAGATCATGGGCACCTTGTAGATCTCAGGGAAGCTGGCTTGGTAGCCTTTGATGCCGTGACAACCAATGCACATGGCAATTTTTTTGGATCCCGCCTGAGCGTCGCCCTTGAGGTCTTGAGCATGCGCGGAGAAAGCCGTCACCGAAGCGACAAGCAGAGTGGAAAACGTCAGAAACAGTTTATTCATTTTGCGATGACAATCAGACGGTGATGGAATATGTGAAACCACGCATTATATCGAGACCCACAACCCGCTTCCAAGCGTCCACTGAGCTGATGAACCATGAAATTTAAAGGCACCAACAATTACGTCGCCACCCAGGACCTGATGCTGTCCGTGAACGCGGCCATCACCCTCAAACGCCCCTTGCTGGTCAAGGGCGAGCCCGGCACCGGCAAAACCATGCTGGCCGAGGAAGTGGCCCAGGCGCTCGATTTGCCGCTCTTGCAGTGGCACATCAAATCCACCACCAAGGCGCAGCAAGGTCTGTATGAATACGACGCGGTGAGCCGACTGCGCGACTCCCAGTTGTCCGACGTGGACGGCGGCGAGCGCGTCAAGGACATCCACAACTACATCGTCAAGGGCGTGTTGTGGCAGGCCTTCACCGCCGACAAACCAGTGGCCTTGCTGATCGACGAGATCGACAAGGCCGACATCGAGTTCCCCAACGACTTGCTGCGCGAAATCGACCGCATGGAGTTTTACTGCTACGAAACGCGTGAGCTGATCCGGGCCAAACACCGTCCGCTGGTGTTCATCACCTCCAACAACGAAAAAGAACTGCCCGACGCTTTCCTGCGCCGCTGCTTTTTCCACTACATCAAGTTCCCTGACGCCGACACCATGCGCCAGATCGTGGACGTGCACTTTCCCGACTTGAAAAAAGAGCTGCTCACCGCTGCCATGAAAACCTTTTTCGACGTGCGCAACCTGCCCGGCCTGAAGAAAAAGCCCTCCACCAGCGAGTTGCTCGATTGGCTCAAGCTGCTGGTGGCTGAAGACATCCCGCTCGAAGCCCTGCAAAGCAAGGACGACAAAGTGGCCGTGCCCCCGCTGGTGGGCGCGCTGCTCAAGAACGAACAGGACGTGACCCTGTTTGAAAAACTCGTCTTCATGCAACGCAACAACCGCTAAGCCATGAACCAACTGCTGCTTGAAGGCCTGTCTGACGCCATCGGTTTTGTGGGCGGTGCCCTGCTGGGCTTCTGGCTGGGCCGCCTGCTGGGGCTGGATGTATTTGCCCAAGGCTATGACAACGCCAGTATTTTTGGCATCGTGCTGGTGGGTTTGGGCGGCGGCATGGGACTGCAAGGCGCGCGGCGCTGGCGTCAGCGCCAAAAGGACAAATCCTCCGACTAAGAGGCAGGAGCTGACATGCTGATCGACTTCTTCTACACCCTGCGTTCGGCCAAGTTGCCGGTCTCCGTCAAGGAATACCTCACCCTGCTCGAAGCCTTGCAGCAAGGCGTGGTGGGGCCCAACGCGTTTGACCGCGACGACACCTCGGCCGACGCGGCCAGCGGCTATTCGATTGACGACTTCTATTACCTGAGCCGCACCGCGCTGGTGAAAGACGAGAAGCATTACGACAAGTTCGACCGCGCCTTCGCTGCCTACTTCAAGGGCGTGGAGATGATTGCCGACTTCACCCGCGACATCCCGCTGGAGTGGCTGCGCAAAAACCTGGAGCTCAACCTCAGTCCCGAGGAAATGGCCAAGATCGAGAAGATGGGCTGGGACGAGCTGATGGAAACGCTCAAGAAGCGTTTTGAAGAGCAAAAAGAGCGCCACGAAGGCGGCAGCAAATGGATCGGTACCGGCGGCACCTCACCGTTTGGCGCCAATGGCTTTAACCCGCAAGGCATCCGCATCGGCCAAGAAAAAAGCCGCAACAAGAGCGCAGTGAAGGTGTGGGACCAGCGCGCCTACAAAGACTACGACGACACGCAGGAGCTGGGCACGCGCAACATCAAGGTGGCGTTGCGCCGCCTGCGCAAGTTCGCGCGCGAAGGCCATGAGGACGAGCTGGACCTGGACGAGACCATCAGCAAGACGGCGGCCAATGCCGGTTTTCTCGACATCAAAATGCGGCCCGAGCGCCACAACAATGTGAAAGTGCTGCTGCTCATGGACGTGGGCGGCACCATGGACGAGCACATCACCCGAGTGGAAGAGCTCTTCAGCGCCGCCAAGTCCGAGTTCAAGCACATCGAGTTCTACTACTTCCACAACTGCGTCTACGACTTCATGTGGAAAAACAACCGGCGTCGCTTCAGCGAGAAGTTCGCCACCTGGGACATCATCCGCAAGTACAACAAGGACTACAAGCTCATCTTCATCGGCGACGCCACGATGAGCCCCTACGAGATCC
>CANGMW010000248.1 GCA_947454695.1 Comamonadaceae bacterium
AACCCCAGTGCCGCCTACATCGAGCGGGTGTCGCGAATTTTCATGAATGACGGAACAGGCGTGCGAGGCAACTTGGCAGCGGTTTTCACCGCCATCTTGCTGGACGACGAGGCACGTAGCCCCACTGGATTGTCAGTCCCCACCTTTGGCAAGGTGCGTGAGCCCATGATTCGATTGGTGCAATGGGCGCGAACCTTTGGCGCCACACTGGATTTGACAAAGTTCCCCAATAACGACATTTTCAAGATTGGGAATTTAAGCAAGCCGGAAGAGGCGCTGGGGCAAAGCCCTATGCACTCGCCCACCGTATTCAACTTTTTCAAACCCGACTACCAAGCGGCCGGTTCGCAAATGACCGCTGCTGGCAAGGTGGCGCCTGAATTTGGGATCGTCAACGAGAGCACGGTGGCCGGCTACATCAACTACATGGCCGGTGTGATTGGCAACGGCATCACCTTCAGCTACCAGGACCGGCTGAACACCTCGCCCCCGGACTACACGCACTTCACCAACTCCACCATCACGGCGCCGTACACCCAGGAACTAGCGCAAACCACCAATGGCGCCATCGACCCAACCAAGCTGGTGAACCGCTTAAACCTGCTGATGTGTGCCAACCAGCTCTCCAGCACCACGGTTGCCGCCATCGTGAGTGCCCTGTCCAGCATGTCGGGCGCTGCCAGCATGGACAAAGTGAAGTACGCCATCCTGATGGTGATGAGTTGCCCAGAGTACCTGGTGCAGAAATAAAAAGGGGAGCCACATGAAAAATACCACCACACACGTTTTGAGTCGGCGCGACTTCCTGCAGCGCACCAGTCAGTTGTCGGTCGGTGCGGCGGCCATGCCTTGGTTGTTGAATCTGGCGGCCATGGGCGAGGCGGCAGCCTTCAACACTGCCAGCGGCTCGGACTACAAAGCGCTGGTTTGTTTGTTTCTGTACGGGGGCAACGACTATGCCAACACGTTTGTGCCTTACGACGCCACCAGTTACAACCTGTACAAAAATGCACGCAGCAATCTGGCGCTGACGCAGGCGGAATTGGCCAGTACGGTCCTCGTCGCCAATGGGTCCGCTACCAGCACCGTGCTGACACCGCAGACCCCGCCGCAAACCGTCACGGGCTCTGGCACGGGTCTGCAATTTGCGTTGCACCCGGTGATGCCGGAAATGGCCAGTTTGTTCAACACGCAAAAAGCTGCAGTCGTGTTCAATGTCGGCCCTTTGGCGGGACCCACCACTTTGGCCGAGTACAACAACGGCAAACGGCCTTTGAACCTGTACTCGCACAGCGACCAGCAGAATTACTGGCAATCCGGCCCCGTTCTGGGCAGCGGCTGGGGCGGCCGCACGGCCGATGTCGCCTTGGCCAACGGCATGAATGGCGCCAGCGGCGCCAACACGTTCACCTGCGTGAGCATCACCAGCAACGCTGTGTTCCTCACTGGTAGCAATGCAAGCCAGTACCACGTCGGCACCTCGGGTGCTGTGAAAATTGGCCCGGCTTATGCCAGCGTGTATGGCAATTCATCAGCGGCCAGCACCTTCATGTCGCTCATTCGTGGCACCTCCTACACCCCCAGCAACAAGCTTGAAATAGATTACGTGAACATGGCCAAACGTTCCATGGACGCCGAAACCACGGTCTCGAGCACCGTGAGCGGGCAGACGATCGCAACGACGCTTGCAAGCGGCAAATCTACGCTTAACCCTTTGTGGGACCAACTCCGAATGGTTGCCAAAATGATCAAGGCACGCGGCAGTCTGAGTGGGGGGGTGCGTCGCCAAGTTTTCATGGTGGCGGTCAACGGCTTTGACTTGCACAGCAATTTCACGGCCGGGCAAAAGTCGCTGCTGGCACAAGTCAATGATGCGGTAGAGGCTTTTTACCGGGCCACGGTGGAGCTGGGCGTTCAAAACCAAGTCACCACCTTCACCGCCACTGACTTTGGTCGCGCCCTCACCTCCAACGGCGACGGCACCGACCATGGTTGGGGCAGCCACAACTTGGTGGTGGGCGGTGCAGTCAAGGGCGGGCAGTTTTACGGCTACGCCCCGCCGGTCAATGCGACCAACAATACAGTCGGTTCGACCAAGCCGGAGGAGCAGTTCAACGTGGGTAACGGCCGCCTCTTGCCCACCATTTCGATCGAGCAATACGGGGCCACACTGGCCTCCTGGTTTGGGGCCAATGCGACTGACATCCAAAACATCTTCCCCACCTTGTCGTCCCGTTATGGGGCCTATGCCACCACGGCTTACACCAACGGGGTGAAGTACCCCGGCGACTTGGGTTTCATGCAGCCCTACACCTTTGCCTAAGTCGTGATGCACTGATCTCAAGGGGCTGGTACACCGGCTTATCCTTGAGTCGATCCCCTCAGCGCGTGGGGCGCTTGGGGGCCAGAGCAGTCCAAGAAGATCAGCGACAATGGGTGAATGTTCACAGGGTGCTCGTGCTGCCCTGACCACCACCCCTTCTTGCCATGTCTGACGCTTCTTCCTCTGTGCCTGCTGCTCACGCCATGACGCCTTTAGAGCGTCGTGCAAGCTGGAGTCTGGCGGGCATTTTTGCCTTGCGCATGCTGGGCCTGTTTTTGGTGCTTCCCGTGTTTGCCCTGGAGGCGGCCAAATACCCCGGTGGCGATGATCCTGCGCGTTTGGGTTTGGCCTTGGGTATTTACGGGCTCACGCAAGCCTTGCTGCAAATCCCCTTTGGCGTGGCCTCCGACCGTTTCGGGCGCAAGCGCGTCATCGTGCTGGGCTTGCTGGTGTTTGCTGCTGGCAGTGTGCTGGCGGCATGGGCTACCACGCTGGACGGCTTGCTGATCGGGCGCGCTTTGCAGGGGGCCGGTGCGGTGTCGGCCGCCGTCACCGCACTGCTGGCTGATCAAACACGCGATGAAGTGCGCACCAAAGCCATGGCCATGGTGGGTGGCAGTATTGCCTTGATGTTTGCGCTCTCTTTGGTGTTGGCGCCGGCATTGGCCGCCCGTATCGGCTTGAGTGGTTTGTTTGGACTCACGGCCACGTTGGCCTTGCTGGGCGTGGCAGTGGTCATTTGGGGCGCGCCGCCCGAACCCGCTTTGCACCAAGACGCGGGCCGTGGCGGCATGCGTGAAGTGCTCACCCACCCGGCGCTGCTGCGTTTGAATTTAGGCGTGTTTGTGCTGCATGCGGTGCAGTTGGCCATGTGGATGGCTATTCCCGCTTTGCTGGTGCAAGCCGGCCTGCCCAAGGCGCAGCACTGGTGGGTGTACCTGCCGGCGGTGTTGGCGTCTTTTGTGGTGATGGGCATGACCCTGTTCCCGCTGGAAAAGCGCGGCTATTTGCGGGCCGTGTTTCTGGGCGCGATTGGCCTGATCGGCCTGGTCCAACTTGGCTTGCTGTGGAGTGTGGCCGCCGACGCAGGTGTCCTGCCTTTGGGCGTTTTGCTCTTTGTGTTTTTCTGCGGCTTCAATGTGCTGGAGGCCAGCCAACCCAGCCTGGCGTCGCGGGTGGCGCCGGCGCACGCGCGCGGCACGGCCCTGGGCGTTTACAACACCTTGCAGTCATTGGGCTTTTTTGCTGGCGGCGCGGTGGGTGGTTGGCTGCTCAAAAGCCACGGGCCCCAAGGTTTGTTCATCAGCTGCGCGGCGGGCATGGTGGTCTGGCTGGTGCTGGCCTGGCCCATGAAGCCCCCGGCACGCCCTGCGCTTAAAGCGCCATAATCAACCTATTCGTACTGGAGATATCACCATGGCATCCGTCAACAAAGTCATTCTGGTCGGCAACTGCGGCCGCGACCCCGAAATCCGCTACCTGCCTTCGGGCCAAGCCGTGGCCAATGTGAGCGTGGCCACCAGCAGCCGGCGCAAAGACAAAAACACCGGCGAAACCATTGAAGACAC
>CANGMW010000249.1 GCA_947454695.1 Comamonadaceae bacterium
CGACCGCGAAGTGGTTCTGCGCCAGCAACTCGTCGTTGTAGGCGAGCCAGACGTTTTGAAAATCGACGAAGTGGTCAGGAGAAGCAGCCATGCACCGGTGCCTGCTTACTTTTTAGCCTTGGGCAGCACATCCAGCTCTTTGGCGCTGGGCAGGAAAGCGCCGTTCCAGATGTCATCGACTTTGACGCGGGTTTTGGTGTTGAAGGCGTCTGACACTTGCGAGGCCATCAAAGACAAACGCGGCCCTTTGATCTGACCAAAGCCTTCGGCGCGCGCGTCCGGGCTGTTCACCACCGTGTCGATGGCCAGCTTCAAGCGGCGGGTTTCGAGTTCGGTGTTGATGATGCCGTCGCGCGCCTTGACCGCCTCAATGGCTTTGGCCGGGTCGGCGATCACGTCCTTGGCGCCCTTGGCAAAGGCGGCCAAAAAAGCTTTGAGCGCCGCCGGGTTTTCTTTCACCAGTTTGGGCGAGGCGATGATGGCATTGCCATACAGCTTCACACCGAAGTCGGGGTATTGCATCACGACCACGTCGTCGGCTTTCACGCCACGCGCTTCAATGTTGAGCAAGGACGTGAAGGTGAAGCCGGTGATGGCGTCCACATCGCCGCGCACCAGCATGGTCTCGCGCAGGGGCGGGTCCATTGACACCCAGTTCACAGCACCCACCGCATTGGCTTTGGCAAAGATGGCAAAAGCACGGCGGCCTGCGTCAAACACCGGCGCGCCGAGTTTTTTGCCGGCCAGATCGGCCGGGGTTTTGATGCCTGATTTTTTCAGGGCCATCACCGAGGCGGGCGTGTTGTTGTAGACCATCATCACCGCCACCGGCTTGTTGGGCGCGTCCGGGTTGTTGGCGTGGAACTCCATCAAGGCCGCCAAGTCGGCAAAGCCGATGTCATACGCGCCTGAGGCCACGCGGTTGACCGCGCCGCCCGAGCCGTTGCCCGCGTCCACGGTCACGTCCAGCTTGGCATCTTTGAAATAGCCCTTGGCCACCGGCACCAGAAAAAATGCCGCCGGGCCTTCAAAGCGCCAGTCGAGCTGGAATTTGAGCGGCGTGGTTTGGGCAAAACCGACAGCAGCGCTGGCTGTGAGTGCCAAACCGAGGGCGGATTTGAGGAGTGTGCGTTTGATCATGGGCGCCTTTAAATTGCAAATGAGATGAACTTGTGTTCACAGCATTGCAATAAAGATGCCTGATTTGAGAGCGCACATGAAAAAAGATGGGTACGCGCCGCCCCCTTTTTCACCTCAAAGCGTGCATCAAGCCGGCGAAGCTGGCGCCATACGCACCAAAGCAGAGAATGGCACCGCTTGGGTGCGCGACAACTGAGCTAGAACAGAGCCACTGAGCCCAGCGGGTCTCTCAGCGCGCGTCGGTTGCGCCCCAGCGTGCCAGCAGTTTCTGGCGCGCGCCGGGTTGCAAGTTGGCCAAGGTGAGGTCACCCCGGTAGTGACGGGCCACGCGGTGGTCCATCAAGGCGTACCACAGGGGTGGGACATAAGCCGCGGTGATCATCGCCGCATAGCCCGCCGGCAACTGCGGTGATTCGTCAAAATGCCGCAGCGCCTGGTAGCGACGACGGGGGTGGGCATGGTGGTCGGAATGCCGTTGCAGGTGGTACAGAAAGATGTTGCCCACCGTGTGATTGCTGTTCCAGGAGTGTTCGGGCAGGCAGCGCACATAGTGGCCGCTGGCCTCTTGTTGCCGCAAAAGTCCGTAGTGCTCGACATAGTTCACCACTTCCAGCATCGACGCCCCGTACACCCCTTGCACCACCAGAAACACCAGCGCGGGCCAACCCAAGGCCAGGGTCAAGCCGCCAAACAACACCAGCGTCATCGCCCAGGCTTGCAAATTCTCATTGTGAATACACCACACAGACTTGCCCTGGCGGCTCAAGCGCTCCCGCTCCAACTGCCACGCCGAACGCAAACTGCCCAGCACGGTACGCGGCAGAAAGGCCCAAAAGCTCTCCCCCATGCGGGCGCTGGCCGGATCTTGCGGCGTGGCTACCCGGCTGTGGTGGCCGCGGTTGTGTTCCACAAAAAAATGGCCGTACATCGTGGGGGCCAACGCGATCTTGGACAACCAGCGGTCCAGCGTTTCTTTTTTGTGGCCGAGCTCATGGGCGGTGGCAATGCCGATGCCGTTGAAAGCCCCCACCGTCAAAACCAGGCCCAGCCACTCAAGCCAGCTCAGCTTGTAGGTGGCGGCCAGCCAGGCGCCCAGAATGGTTCCGGCGATTTGAAACGGCACATAGGCCCACACCAGAATGCGGTAATACAGGTCCTGCTCGAGCTGCGCGACCGCGGATTCTGGCGGGTTGCTGGCGTCTTCACCAATCAGCACGTCCAGCAGGGGCATGAGGGCATAGATGATGAGCGGCGTCAAAAACAGCCACGCCACCTGGCCGCTCCACAAGAATGCCAGCAGGTAAGCCGTGAAGGCAGCAGGCAGGGCCGGACTGTGCAGCCATAACCAGCGCTTGTCTTTCCAAGGGGTAGCAGGTGGCATCGTCACAGTGCGCATGGGCTGGCTCCTGTTAAGCGGCCGGAACATCCGGCCACGGGTTGAAATGAGTGTACCCACAACCCGGCCAAGTGATAATCTTGCCCACATGAACACCCCACCCCACACGCCCGAAGCCCCCACCCCACACCCTGCCAAAGGCCCCACGCTGGACGGCAAGCTGGTGGTGGCGATTTCCTCGCGGGCTTTGTTTGACTTTGAAGAAGAAAACAAGGTGTTCGAACAGGCCCAAGGGCCGCACCGCGACCGCGCTTACATGGCGCTGCAACTCGACAAGCTGGACCAGCCCGCCAAGCCCGGCGTGGCGTTTTCCATGGTGAAGAAGTTGCTGGCCTTCAACGATGCGCAGGCCCAGCGCGTGGAGGTGGTGATCCTCTCGCGCAACGACCCGGTCTCGGGCATGCGGGTGTTCCGCTCGGCGCAGCATTACGGACTGGCCATTGAACGCGGCAGCTTCACGCGCGGTCAGTCGCCCTGGCGCTACCTCAAGCCGCTGCACGCCAACCTGTTTTTGTCCGCCCACCTGAGCGATGTGCGTGCCGCGCTGGACGCGGGCGTACCTGCCGCGCAGGTCTACCCGCATTCGGCACCGGCCAGCGACGCGCATCCGAATGAAGTGCGCATCGCGTTTGACGGAGACGCCGTGCTCTTCAGCGACGAGGCCGAGCGGGTGTACCAGGCCCAAGGCCTGTCCGCTTTCCAGCAACACGAAAAAGACAAAGCCGGCCAGCCGCTGCTGCCCGGCCCCTTCAAGCCCTTGCTCACTGCCTTGCAACGCCTGCAAGAAGAAGGCACACCCGCCATGCGCGTGCGCACCGCGCTGGTGACCGCCCGCAGCGCGCCGGCGCATGAGCGCGCCATCCGCACGCTGATGGACTGGAACATTGAAATTGACGAGGCCATGTTTCTGGGCGGCTTGCCCAAAGGCGAATTCCTGCGGGAGTTTGAACCCGATTTCTTCTTTGACGACCAGACCGGTCACATTGAATCGGCCGCGCAGCACGTGCCCTCAGGCCATGTGGCCAGCGGCGTGCGCAACTGATTTTCTTTTTCATCATGACTACACCTCAGCGCCCCAACATCATCTTCATCGTGGCCGACGACCTGGGCTTTGCCGATCTGGGCTGCTATGGCGGGCGTGATGCGGAATTCGGCAAGGTCTCACCGGTGCTGGACGAACTCGCCGCGAAGGGTCTGAAGTTCACGCAGGGCTATTCCAATTCGCCGGTGTGCTCGCCCACCCGCTTTGCGCTGATGACCGCGCGCTTTCAGTACCGACTGCGCGGCGCGGCCGAAGAACCTATCAACAGCAAAAGCCGCCACAGCACCACGCTGGGCTTGCCC
>CANGMW010000250.1 GCA_947454695.1 Comamonadaceae bacterium
GGTGCGCGGCAACTCCAGCGAGTACGGCAAGCGCAGCTTTTCGATCTACAAGTGCCAGCGCTGAGGCGTTGGGGGCGCAGCGCCTGCAGGCGCCCCCGGCACGCTTAGTCTGCGCTGGTGAACACCGTGAGCACGCCGGTGTAGCCGTAAAGGTGGTGATGGGCGATTTCACCACCGGCAAAAAACCCCACCAAGGGCACATCGCCCAATGCATGGCGCACGATGTGCAGCTCAGCACTGTCTCCACCGAAATGCGGGCCACCCCGGCCTGAGCAACTCACATAAATAGCGCCGGCAATGCGACGCGCCGGATGCGGTGCGGCCTGCGCCAGCGACTCGCCTAAGGCCAACGCGACTTCTTGCGTCATCTCCTCCGGCTCGAGCTCTTCGCGGATTTCCGTGCAGATGCGCATCAGGTCAGCGCGCGCGGTTTGTACATTGCGTTGGCAAAACGCGAGCTGCATGCCTTCTTCGACTTGCTCGGCCACGGCCACACCGCGTCGGTTGGGGTCCAAGCCGATGATGTGACGCACCAGCACGTCGGGGCCGAAATTGCCCGCGCGCCCCACCACCGCACCCGTTGCCGCTTGGTCCGCCGGCACCAGCCCCACCAGCGTCGCACGCATGGCCTGCAAGGCGGACTGCGGCTCATCCAGCGACACCTTCAAATCGGCCAGCAAGACGTCCAGCGCCGGTTCGCCATCGAGCGTCAGGATGAGGTTGCGCTCGGCCTGGGTGATCACGCGTTCGCGCGAGACGGGTTGACAGCCCTGCGTCACGCGCGAGATCAAGGACACCCCGTGGGCGAAAGCCACCCCGCTCAAGCCCCCGTGAAAAACACCGCTTGAGCCGCCTTGGCCCTTGATGAAGCCGTCGCCGCCCACTGCGAACTGAACACTTTGGGTGCGGCTCGCGGTCAGCCCGCCGAACAAATAGCCGTCGCCGGTGCGTTGCGCCATCTCGGTGATCAGCTCGGCCAGATCAGGCGTGTTGCCGTCGGCATGGATCAACGCGGTTTGGGCAGAAAACCCCAGCCCCAGAGGCGCCACGCCGCTGAACACGCGGTACTGGTCGCTGGGCAATTCGCACAACATGACGGCCAGTGCGGGCTCGTCAAAGTACTCCACATTGTTGGCGGCCACACCCACGCCCACGGTGCCCGTCCAATCGGTGACCTCGGGTAATTCGGCACGCATGAACTCCAAAATGTCGGCGGCCTCTTCACCGTAGTGGTCGGTGATGTAGAGCACCGCCAGATTAGGCTCGGGCGTGTACTGCGGCTGCTGCAATTGCGCGCGCAACTGGGCCAACACCAAGCCCGCTGCCATTTGCCATTGGGGGTGGGTGGCGTGGCCGTAAGGGAAAAGTTTCATCCGTGCGCCCGTGTTGCCGGCACAGGGCGCCTCAACGCGCCCGCCGTGCCGTCTTTTTGGCCGCAGGTTTGGCCGCCGTGGCGGGTTTTGATTTGGCGCCCGGTGCAGCAGTGGCTGCACCTGCGGCTTTGGCCGCTTGGGGTGCGTTGGCCGCATGCTTGGCCACCTCCTGCATGGCATCTGTGGCGATCTGCTGGAACTGTTGGGACAGCGCGCCCCACAACTGTATGGGGTCGACCGCAGCGCCGCTCGGGGCACTACCGGCGGCTTTGGCGCGCGACTTGGCTTCGGGCTTGGCTGCGGGCTTGGTTTGCGCAGCGGCTTGGGGCGCGGCTTTGGCTGCTGGTTCTGGGGCACCGCTGGCTTGCGACGGGAATTTGAAGGACTTGGCCATGGCCCCCATGTCCAGGTTCATGCCCTTCAAGGTGGCCAAGGTCATCTTCTGAACTTCCAGCGCCTGAATGGTGGCCTTCAGGGCGGTGGCGTTTTGATCGAGCCAAAACTGCACGGCCTTGAGTTCCGAGATGCGCTTATCGAGCTCTTGCGGATCCAGCGTGGGCGCCACCCAGTTGTTCATCGCGCCCAAGGTGGGGGAAGCGTGCTTGCCCAGGTTTTGCAAGAAATCAAAGCCGGGCACAAATTTCGCGAAACCTGAAGGGTCGGGTTGGCTCATGGCATCTCCAATGAAAGTGAAGGCAATTGCAGTTGAGCTTACCCCAAGTTCAGGGGCGCTGGGGCTACTCGAGCCGGCCGATGCGCTGCACCACCGAAGCCATGGTGCGCGCATCCGTTTGCACGAAGCGCTCGAACTCGGGGGCATCCTGGTATTGAAAGCTCGTGCCCGAGGCCGTCAAGGCTTGTATGGCGCGCGGGTCTTGTGCAGCGGCCTGTGCGGCTTGCCGCAGGCGCGTGACCACCAGCTCAGGCGTGGCGGCCGGCACGAACAGACCCGACCATTGCGAGTAAGTGATGGGCACACCCAACTCCTTGAAACTGGGCACCTCAGGCAGCACGGCCAAACGGCCCTCGCCCCAATGCGCCAGCGCGCGCAACTTGCCGGCACGGATATGCTGCATCACGCTCGATGGGCCGGTAGACACCGCATCCACCTGACCGGCCAGCAAAGACAACACGGCCGGTGCCGCACCGGTGTAGGGCACGTGGAGCATGAAGGTGTTGCTGGCCGCCTTGAGCTGCTCCATGGGCACATGCATGGTGCCGTAGTTGCCCGAAGAACCAAAGCTCACCGCCCCGGGTTTGGCGCGCACCGCGGTGATGAAGTCGCGGTAGGTTTTCCACGGACTGTCGGCGCGCACCACCAGCACGGTGGGGTCGGCTGTGAAGCGCGCCACCGCCTTGAGTTGCTCCAGCGTGAACATGGGCGGGCGCTTGAGCACCTTGTCGGCTTCGGGTAACACCACCACCGACGACAGGGCCATCAAGAGGCTGTAACCATCGGCGCGCGACTTGGCCACTTGCGCCATGCCAATGCCGCCGCCCGCACCCCCTTTGTTCTCCACCACCACCGGCTGCTTGAGTGCACGGCCCATGGCCTCGGCCACCGGACGCCCGACCGTGTCGGCCACGCCGCCGGGCGGAAAGGGCACCAGCATGGTGAGGGCGTGGTTGGGAAATTCTTCTTCAGCCCACGCGGATAAGCCGGCCGTGCCTGCGCTCAGTCCCAGTGCAGTGCGTTGCAGAAATTGGCGACGGTGGGTCATGCTGATCTCCTCAAAATGGCGCTTCATAACGCACAGTGTGTGTGATGCAAGTATGGGCCGAATGGCAGGCGGTGGCTCAGACCTCTACAAAGGTGTTGTTGAGCTCACCCAAACCGGAGATGGCCACGCGCACCACATCACCGTTGCGCAAAAACTTGGGCGGGTTAAAGCCCACGCCCACGCCCACCGAAGTGCCGGTGGCGATGATGTCGCCGGGCAGCAGGGTCATGGCCGCGGACATGGTTTCGATCAGGGTGGGCACATCGAAAATCAGCTGCGAGATATGAGCGTTCTGGCGCTGTTCGCCATTGACCCAGGTCTGCATGCGCATGTCGGTGGGCGCTTCGTCGCGGCTGGTCATCCAGGGGCCGAGCGGGCAAAAACCGTCCAGCGATTTACCCAGGAACCACTGTGCGTGGTTTTTCTGCAGGTCGCGCGCGGTCACATCGTTCAGTGCCACAAAGCCCCAGACATGGTTCATGGCGTCGACCTTGCGCACATGGCGGCAGGTCTGGCCGATCACCACGCCGATCTCGCCTTCGTAATCCACCGAGCTGGTGTGCTGGGGGTTGAAGTACACCGGGTCGTTGGGGCCGTTCAGGGTGTGCGTGGCTTTAGTGAAGATTTGCGGGAAGGCGGGGATGGCCGAGGCCGCACCGCTGGTGGCATTGAAGCCGCTCTTGTCAAACTCCAGCGCATGGTCGTGGTAGTTTTTGCCGACCGCAA
>CANGMW010000251.1 GCA_947454695.1 Comamonadaceae bacterium
AGACGCCGGTTTTTTGCCGCGGGCCGGCGCATCCACCCGGAACAAGGGCGGGCGCGCCACAAACACATGACCCGTCTCAATGAGTTTGGGGAAGTGCCGGAAGAACAAGGTCAGCAGCAGCACCTGGATGTGCGAACCGTCGACGTCTGCATCGCTCAGGATGCAGACCTTGCCGTAGCGCAGGCCACTCAAGTCAGGCGTGTCGTCGGGGCCGTGCGGGTCCACCCCGATGGCGACCGCGATGTCGTGAATCTCGGTGTTGGCAAACAGGCGGTCGCGCTCGACCTCCCAGGTGTTGAGCACCTTGCCCCGTAAGGGCAAAACCGCCTGGCACTCCTTGTTGCGCCCCATTTTGGCGCTGCCGCCGGCGGAGTCACCCTCCACCAAAAACACCTCGTTGTAGACGATGTCTTTGCTCTCGCAGTCGGTAAGCTTACCGGGCAAGACGGCCACGCCCGAGCCCTTGCGTTTTTCCACTTTCTGGCCGGCGCGCTGGCGGGTCTGGGCGGCCTTGATGGCCAGCTCCGCGAGTTTGCGGCCGTACTCTACATGCTGGTTAAGCCACAGCTCGAGCGCGGGGCGAACAAAGCTGGAAACGAGGCGCACGGCATCACGCGAGTTGAGTCGCTCTTTGATTTGCCCTTGGAATTGCGGATCCAGCACCTTGGCGCTGAGCACATACGAGGCCCGCGCAAACACGTCCTCGGGCATCAGCTTGACGCCTTTGGGCAGCAAGTTGTGCAGATCAATGAAGCTTTTGACTGCCGTGAACAGGCCATCGCGCAAGCCGCTTTCATGCGTGCCGCCGGCGCTGGTGGGAATCAGGTTGACATAGCTCTCGCGCACCGGCTGGCCGTCTTCGGTGAAGGCCACGCACCAGGCGGCACCTTCACCTTCGGCAAAGGTGTCGTTGTTATCGGCAAAACCCTCGCCCTCAAACAGGGGGATCACCGGATCGGCCGGCAAGGTTTGCATCAGGTAGTCGCGCAGCCCGCCTTTGTAAAGCCAGGTCTGGGTGTCGCGGGTTTTCTCCACCACCAGCGTCACTGTCACCCCCGGCATGAGCACCGCCTTGGATCGCAACAGGTGGGCGAGTTCAGCCATGGGCAAGGCCGAGGACTCGAAGTATTTGGCGTCCGGCCAGGCGCGCAACGTGGTGCCCTGCTTGCGATCCTCCGCCCCGGCCGGTCGGGCTTTGACCGGTTGCACCACGTCACCGTCGGCAAACACCAGATGGGCCACCTGGCCTTCGCGGTAGCTGGTGGCCTCCAGCCGTTTGGACAGGGCGTTGGTCACGCTCACACCCACGCCGTGCAAACCGCCCGAGAAGCTGTACGCGCCGCCCTTGCCCTTGTCAAACTTGCCGCCCGCGTGCAATTGGGTGAAGACCAGTTCAATCACCGGGGCGTTTTCAGTCGGGTGCATGCCAAACGGAATACCGCGGCCATCGTCTTCCACGCTGACCGAGCCATCGGTGTGCAAGGTGACTTTGATTTTCTTGCCGTGGCCTGCCAGCGCCTCGTCGGCGGCGTTGTCCAGCACCTCCTGGATGATGTGCAGGGGGTTGTCGGTCCGGGTGTACATGCCCGGACGCTGTTTGACCGGCTCCAGGCCTTTGAGGACCCGGATGGAACTTTCGGAATAATCGGTGGGGGGTTTGATCGCCATAGGCGTGGATTGTAGTCACAATCCTCCAATTCACTGGATAGAAATACAGCACCCCATTTTGTGAGCCGTCCGTGGCCAGCAACCCTTGGGAAGTTTGGCTACATTAGCCGCATGACTCAAGACACCTCCAAACTCTCCATGTCCCAGGTGCTGCTGTGCGGCGCCATCATCGTCACCCTCTCGATGGGCATCCGCCACGGCTTTGGCCTGTGGCTGCAGCCCGTCACCCAGTCCCAGGGCTGGAGCCGGGAGAACTTTGCTTTTGCCCTGGCCATTCAAAACCTCACCTGGGGTGTTGCCGGCATCTTCGCCGGCATGGTGGCTGACAAATTCGGCGCCTTCAAAGTGTTGATCGGCGGGTCCTTGTTGTACGCCGCGGGTCTGTTTGGCATGGCCCACGCCGACACCCCCACCCTGTTCGCCCTCACCGCCGGCGTGATCATTGGCGTGGCGCAAGCCGGCACCACCTACGCCGTGGTGTATGGCGTGATCGGTCGCAACGTGAGCCTGGAAAAACGTTCCTGGGCCATGGGTGTGGCCGCCGCTGCGGGCTCGTTCGGACAATTCCTGATGGTGCCCACCGAGGGCTTTCTCATCAGCTCGCTGGGCTGGCAAAACGCCTTGGTCGCCCTGGGCGGCGCGGCTTTGCTGATCATCCCGCTGGCCTGGGGACTGCGTGAACCGGGCTTTGCCAAGGGCGCCGTGCAGGTCGTGCGCGACCAAACGATCTGGCAAGCCTTGAAAGAAGCGTTCAAGTACCCGAGCTTTCAGCTGCTGATGGCGGGCTATTTCGTCTGTGGCTTTCAAGTGGTGTTCATCGGCGTGCACATGCCCAGTTACCTCAAGGACAAGGGCCTGTCACCCCAGGTGGCCAGTTACGCCCTCGCCTTGATCGGCCTGTTCAATGTGTTTGGCACCTACATTGCCGGCTCTTTGGGTCAACGCATGCCCAAAAAGAACATCCTGGCCTTTATTTACTTCGCGCGTGCAGTGGCGATCGCGGTGTTTTTGATCGCGCCGCTCACGCCGATGAGCGTGTACATCTTCTCCGCCGTCATGGGCCTGCTGTGGCTGTCCACCGTGCCGCCCACCAACGCCACCGTGGCTCAGATTTTTGGCGTGGCGCATTTGTCCATGCTGGGCGGCTTTGTGTTTTTCAGTCATCAGATCGGCTCTTTCATGGGCGTGTGGCTGGGTGGTTACCTGTACGACAAGACCGGCAGCTATGACGTGGTCTGGTACATCGCCATCGCGCTGGGCGTGATGGCCGCACTGGTGAACTTGCCGGTCAAAGAAGCCGGCATTGAACGCGCCAAACCCCAAGGCGCTGCGGCCTGAAGCTGACATGAAACTGCCGAGCAGACTCCTGGGCTACAGCGCCGCTTTGCTGGCGTTGCTGGCCGTGTTTGCCCTGTACACGCGGCCCGACTTTTTGGTCACCCTGGCCAATCAGGTCTGGGCCTGTTTTTAAAAAATTTACTGAGAAGACAAGCCCATGACCCAGACCGTGATCATCACCGGCGCCTCCGATGGCATCGGCGCCGAAATGGCCCGACAACTGGCCCAACAGCAAGGTGCTCAAGTGGCCCTGGTGCTGGCCGCACGCAACGAGACCCTGCTCAATCAGGTCGCCGATGAGTGCCGCACCCAGGGCAGCCAAGTGCTGGTGGTGCGCACCGATGTCAGCGATGAAGCGCAGTGCCGCGCGCTGATCGAACGCAGCGTGGCCCAGTTTGGTCGTATCGACGCCCTGATTAACAACGCAGGAGTGTCGGCGCAAGCCTTGTTCTCGGACGTGAAAGCGCAAGACCTGGGTTGGTATGAAAACCTCATGCGCATCAACCTGTGGGGCAGCGTGTGGTGCACCCATGCGGCCTTGCCCCACCTCAAAGCCACGAGGGGGCAGATCGTGGCGGTTTCCTCGCTGGCCGGTCTGGTGGGTGTGCCGGGTCGCACCGCCTACAGTGCCACCAAATTCGCCATGACCGGATTTTTTGAAGCCTTGCGCACCGAGCTGCGGGCCAGCGGTGTGAGCGTGACCACGGCCTACCCGGGCGTGGTGGCCACCCAAATCCGCTAACACTGTCTGAACGCCGCAGGTGTGGCGGCCGGCTCCAGCGGCTTGAAAGAAGACAACG